>JAGFJD010000578.1 GCA_024102975.1 Phaeodactylibacter sp.
AGACATTTTCTGGTCCGTTTAAAAGTGTAAGCGTGTAAAGGTGTAAAAGAAATTGGCTCCCAATCATTTACACGTTTACACTTTCACACCTTTACACAAGTAGCCCCCAAAATGTCCAGTGGTCTGAACAGGCACTAAAATTCTACCTCATGAAAATAGAGATCAAACGCCTCGACGACGCCTTCCACCTGCAGGCCATCAATGAATCCGGCCGGACGCTGGAATCGGACGGCGCCGAATCCATCGGAGGCCACGACCGGGGCATGCGCCCCATGCAGATGGTGCTCTCTGCGCTGGGCAGCTGCAGCGCCATCGACGTGATCCACCTGCTGCGCAAACAACGCCAGCAACTGGACGACATCCGCCTGACCATCACCGCCGAACGGGAAAAGGACAAAACGCCCTCTCTTTTCACCGACATCCACGTACATTACAAACTCTACGGCCCGCTGGACGAAAAGAAGGTGAAACGCGCGGTGGACCTGTCCATGGAAAAACTCTGCTCCGTGAAACTGATCCTGGAGAAAACGGCGAGGATCACCTGGAGCTGGGAGGTGGGGTGAGGGTTGTTCGCGGTTCGCGGTTTTTACCCGGCCGAGGCACGAGGACGGGCGCCGTTCGCAGTGCGCCGGGCCCGGCAGGCTTCCCGGAACGAACAACCAACTTAACTCCGGGCAAAGCCGGGGAGAACAAACAACAAACAACTGCCCAGTAAGGCGCCCACCGGCGCCCTACAACTCGCCGCCACCCGCCACCCGCAGCACCTTTGCCCCCCGGATTTTCTGGTTTTTCAGCTCTTGCAGGGCCCGGTTGGCTTCTGTCAGGGGGAATTCCTGGTAATCCGGGCGGATGCCGGCCTGGGCGGCCAGTTGGAGGAACTCGCTCACGTCGCGGCGGGTGACGTTGGCCACGCTTTTGATCTCCCGCTCCATCCACAGGTGGTTTTCGTATTGAATCCTCTCCAGGTATTCCTGGTCACCGTGTTCCTTGCGGATGGCGTTGATGACCAGGCGGCCGCCGGGCTTGAGTTCTTTGAGGGCTTCCACTACCGGCTTCCAGGCGGGCGTGGTGTCGATGATGGCGTCCATCTTTTCGGGGGCGGGGGCGGCGGTGTCGCCTGCCCAGGCGGCACCCAGTTCGAGGGCAAAGGCGCGCTCGTCCGGGTTGCGGGCATAGACGTATACTTTAGTGTTGGGAAATTTATGGCGCACCATTTTGATCACCAGATGCCCGGCGCCGCCGAAGCCGGTCAGGCCCAGGTTCTGCCCGTCTTCCAGGCTGGCCAGGCGGACGGACCGGTAGCCGATGGCGCCGGCGCAGAGCAGGGGCGCCGCTTCGGCATCTTCGAAAACATCGGGAATGGGGTAAGCGTAATCTTCGGGCACAGTCATATATTCGGCGTAGCCGCCGTTGGCGTCGCGGCCGGTAGCCTGGAAATCGGGGCAGAGGTTTTCCTGGCCGCTGCTGCAGTATTCGCATTCGCCGCAGGCGTGGTAAATCCAGGCGACGCCCACGCGCTGCCCTTTTTTCAGGCGCTTGCAATCTTTCCCCAGTTCCGCCACCTCGCCCACCACCTGGTGGCCCGGCACCACAGGCAGCGCCGGCGGCGGGGTGCGCCCCTCGATCTCGTCCAGCTCGGTATGGCAGACGCCACAAACAAGGACGCGGAGCAGGGCTTCGCCCGGGCCGGGGCTGGGCCTGGGCAAATCCGCGCTTTCCAGCGGCTGGGGATTTTCTTTAAAGGAAACGACCTTGGGCAGGATCATGGCTTTCATGGCGAAGTAGTTTTCGAAGAAAGATAAGGAAGCCCGGGATCAGGCACAATGAGATTTGTTGGACATTTTGGGGCGCCCTGCCTGCCTTCAAAAAGGTCAATACTTGACAAATTTAAACCGCTGCGCCACTTCTCCGGACTCCAGGTTCCGGACAACCATAAAATACACGCCCTTTGCCAGGTGGCCGACCGGGATTTCGGCACTCAGGCTGGCCGGGCCGAGTTGCTGCTCCAATACCATCCTGCCCGAAAGGTTATAGGCTTCCGCCAGCAGCCCGGAAGGGAAGCCGCCCGGGGCGGTTTTTATCCACACAGCGCCCGTAGCCGGATTGGGGAACAGGGAGATAATCCCTTCTTCCTTTTCAGGCGCCGGTTCTTCGTCCACCAACTGCTCGAAAAGGGATTCGAAATCATAGAAGATCATTAGGCCGTCGTTCTGAAAGATCAGATTCTTTCCGTCGCACGCAATGGGGATGGTATAGCCGACAACCAAAGGCGAGTTCTCTTCATTGGGTAGTGTATTAAATCCGTTGATCCATACAGCGGACCCCGGCAAAAGCCGGGGCAGGCTCTGGAGAGCCCGCCCCGCAGACTTGCGGGGTCCGCTCTCCAGTTGCACAGAAACTTCAACGGATTTAATACACCACCAAAAAAAGCCCCTGCCTCCTGCGGGAGAACCAGGCGCAACCCGGTATAATTCCCCGACAACTTCAACGCCTGTCCAGTATTTGTCCGGTTGCCAGTCCGGGCTTTCTGAAGTAAAATGCCGATTTTAGGCAGTGTGCCTTTTTCCCCGCCCGCCGGGCCTCGCTCCGGCCAACCACCTTTAAACAAAACATCATGCACCAACGACAGGCATTTAAAATTTTATTCCTTTTCCTCGCCCTTTTTTCCTTACAAACACAGGGCCAGGGCTTCCTGAAAACCAGCGGAAAGGCCATCGTCAACGGCAACGGCGAAACCGTCATCCTGAGGGGCATGGGCCTCGGCGGCTGGATGCTGCAGGAGGGCTACATGCTTCAGACGGCTGACTTTGCCAATGCCCAGCACCAGATCAGGGCCAGGATCGAGGAGCTGATCGGCCCGGCCGACACTGAGCTGTTCTACGAGGCCTGGCGGGCCAACCACGTCCGGAAAATCGACATCGATTCGCTGAAAGCCTGGGGCTTCAACTCCGTGCGGCTGCCCATGCATTACAACCTCTTCACCCTGCCTGTAGAAGACGAGCCCGTCGCCGGGCAACACACCTGGCTGGACGAGGGCTTCGAGCTGACCGACAGCCTCATCTCCTGGTGCCGGCAGAACCAGATGTATGTAATCCTGGACCTCCACGCCGCCCCCGGCGGGCAGGGGCAGGACCAGGGCATCTCCGACTACGACCCCACCAAACCATCGCTTTGGGAAAGCCAGGCCAACCGCGACAAGACCGTCGCCCTCTGGAGGAAGCTGGCGGAACGATACGCCGACGAGCCCTGGGTGGGCGCCTATGACCTCATCAACGAGCCCAACTGGCCCATGACGGGCAATATCCCCTTGCGCAACCTGTACTACGAGATCACCGACGCCATCCGGGAAGTGGATACCAACCACCTGCTGATCATCGAAGGCAACTGGTTCGCCAACGACTTCACCGGCCTGACGCCGCCCTGGGACGACAACATGGCCTACGGCCCGCACAAATACTGGTCGTTCAACGACCGGGCCTCCATACAGTGGGTGCTGAACATCCGGGATGCGCACAACGTGCCCATCTACTTTGGCGAAAGCGGGGAAAATTCCAATACCTGGTTCCGAGACGCTATAACCCTGCTGGAAGAGCACGGCATGGGCTGGGCGTGGTGGCCCATGAAAAAAGTGGATGCCATCGCCGGGCCGCTGTCCGTGATAAAAACGCCGGAATACCAGGCGTTGCTGGATTACTGGAACGGAACGGGCAGCGCTCCGGGCACGGCCTTCGCCAAAGCTACGCTGATGGAACTGGCGGAGAACCTCAAACTGGAAAACTGCACCTACCACCAGGACGTGATCGACGCCATGTTCCGGCAGGTGCGGTCGGAAGAAACCACACCCTACCGGGTGCAGGCTATCCCGGGCGTAGTGTACGCTACCGATTTTGACATGGGCCCGGTGGGGGCCGCTTATTACGATACCGACGTGGCCAACTACCACGTTTCGACCGGGAACTATACTGCCTGGAACGCCGGCTGGTCGTACCGGAACGACGGCGTGGATATCGAGCCGTCTCAGGATGAGGTCAACACCAACGGCTACAACGTAGGCTGGCTGGCGCCGGGCGAATGGATGCAGTATGAGGTGGATGTAGCGGCAAACGCGGTTTACGACGTGCACGTCCGCGCAGCAGGTGGCGAGTCGGGAGGGCAGTTCCGTCTCCTTGCCGGCGAAGCGGAGCTTTCCGGCCTGGTCGGCGTCCCCAATTCCGGCGGCTGGCAGAACTGGCAAACCGTCGTCGTGCCCGATGTGATCCTAACACCCGCCGACCGGAAACTGCGGTTTCACGTAGATCGGGCCGGTTTCAACCTGAACAGCTTTGAATTTATTCAAAAGTCACCTACCACGACCCTGTCCACAGATTACCTGTCCGCTGTCACCGCTGATTTCCATACGGTGCAACTCCATATCAACAAGCCCCTGGCCGGGCCCCTGCCCGCTTCTCCGGCAGGATTCCAAATCTTTGTGAACGGCAATCCGGTACCGGTCGCCAACGCCGTACTGAGTGCCGGCAACCCAAGGGGAATAACTTTTACCGTGGGCCATACTTTCCGCTCCGGCGAAATCATAAAAATCTCCTATTCGGGGGATCAGGTTTTTTCCCAGGACGGGACGCCGCTGAGTGCTTTTTCTCTGGAAGACGTCCGCAATACGATTGCCATCATCCACCCCGTCCCCGGGCAGGTAGAAGCAGAAGATTTCTTTTTCCAATCGGGCATTCAACTGGAGAACACGACCGATGCCGGGGGCGGCCAGAACATTGCCTACCTCGACGCCGGCGACTACCTGGACTATTACATCAACGTAGCGCAGGCCGGCATCTACGCCGTGGATTACCGCACCGCCGCGCAGAGTGAAACCGGGCAGATACAATTGCAGAAAATAGACGCGAATGGCAATGCGGCCCTGCTCCATACCGTCAGCTTCTCCCCCACCGGCGGCTGGCAAACCTGGCGGACGACCACCAAGTCGGTGTCCCTGCCCGCCGGGCAGCACCACATCCGGATCGCCATCACCCAGCCCCTGTTCAACATGAACTGGTTTGCGTTTTCTATCCTGAGTCCCACAGAGGAACCGGAGCAAATTCAAGGCTTGGAACTGTTTCCCAACCCGGGCGCCGGGCAGTTTTTCCTGCGGGGAAGCTTGCCGGAAAGGCGAAATCTGGAGATCACGGTTTACAACCTTCTCGGCCAGCCGATACTGGAAAAAAGGCTGCCAGGCGTTGCGAAACTTCAGGAAAAAATCGATCTGGACGGGTATCCCGACGGGTTGTACTGGCTGTCCATTCGGATACAAGACGGGAAGAGGCGCACATTACAATTGATAAAATCAGGCAACTAAGGGGCCGTTTCAAAAGCCCCGCATCTCAAATTTTTCCGGCTCAAAGACAAAGAGACGGACACGAAGGCACAAAATCCGCACAAAATTTCGGGGGATTCTGTGCCTTCGTGTTTTCGTGGCACCTTTTCATCACGTACACACCTCACACGAGAAACTACTGACCACCTGCCTGCGGCTGGACGCTGGTGTAAGCCTTAGAGTATGTTTGGAGGTGGTGCTTTGGAAGCGAAAATGCCAGATTTGGGGTTCTCACAAGGTTCATTTTTTGGTGCATAGCCTAGTACTACTTTGTTAACTTAAAACCATGCCGCCGGAGGTCTGCCAGGCGCTGCTCATGCCTCTTTTGGATCAGGCCCCAAGTGGCTCTTTGAGAGTCGGCTTTGCGGGGCAAGGTTGATGCCAGATAAA
>JAGFJD010000603.1 GCA_024102975.1 Phaeodactylibacter sp.
TATCTAAGCTCGGAATACTTTCCGATAGAAAAAGTTGAGAACCTCAATATGGGGCAATATGCCGTATTAGTGAAAAACAATATGCCGTCTCCTTCCTCCGTCGGAGGAGCGCCTGGGTATATTGAAACTACTTTTATGCCTTCTTCCCAACACTTCCGGTTGAGCATGGAGGTGCGGTACGACAGCATCTTGCCTCCCGGCAGGGCCAAGATAGAGTTCAGAGGCAGCGGAGGGTTACGGCTTACCTACTGGATCGACGAAGCCATTACCGGAGAAATGGAAACCATTCAGGTGGAAGCGGTATTGCCGGAAGCATTTGATGAGTTGATACTTCGCATCGAGGCCAGAGGCGTGTACGACCCCAACTACGGCAACCCGCCCTTCAACGGAGGCTACGACGGCTACGCCGAGATCGTCGTCGACAACATCGTTTATGAAAACGTCACTTCTTCCGGGGAAGTCCTTCAAGGAAAAGAGGTTCAGGCCTTCCCTAACCCAGCAACAGAGGCAATGTGGGTAAAAACGGAAACGGGAGACCTCATACGTGCTGTGAACGTTTTTAATTCCAATGGCGAGGTCCTCCTCCGCGCCGCTCCCGCTGGCAATGAACACCTGCTGGATGTCCGTTCCCTGCCCGCCGGCGTTTATTGGATGGAAATCGCCCTGCCCGGCAGGCGGGTTGTCCGGCAGTGGGTGAAAAGGTGAAAAAGCGATTTTCAGGGAGTGTTATCGCGTTCTCTCACAAAGGAGGCTTTTTTAAGGATTTGATAATCAAATAATTAGAATTTAAAAAGGAAGGCTTTGGCTCTATTTAGCCGTAGACAGGAAGCCGCCAACTGTCCTGGTTTTTGCCGGAAAAAAGCGGTAACTTTGGTGTAAGCCAGAGCTTTTCTCAACGCGAGCTAGTGAGCAGGAGAACTTTAAGTCTCCTGCTCACTAGCTCGCAGCCCGTCATCATCCCGTTATCGGCACCACCCTCGCCCCATTCCCCTTGCTCAGATACCGCTGGATAATCCGCGTCGTCTCCGGGTTGCCCTGAAACGGCCTGATCGCGCTTCGCAAATAATCCGGATGACCGTCCATCTCCTCCCGTTCGACGTAGCCGAAGTTGCATTTCCCGCCAAAATGACTACCTCCAAACATGCTCTTAACATTGCCGGTTTGGAATTATCGCGCAATAACCGTACCTTACAAGAGTTATTGGCTAAAACCCTATCCGGAAAATGCCAACAATCTTATTGTTTATCTTCAAAACCTTAGCGCTATGATGAAGAAAAGCTTACCAACATTGTTTGCCCCCCCCCTATCGCATTTAAAAAGTTTTAAATTGTTGTTCAGTTGCTCTTTCCTGGCTTTGACAGGCCATTTCGCCCGTGCGCAGAGCGGCCTGTACGAAGGAATACGAGACTGCGGCGTCACGGAAGAGACACCTTCCTACGCTCCGGAATCGGCGCCAAATCTCTGTTTTGACGTGGATGCCATACAGGAGAGCTGCACCAAAGTCTGGATACGGATAAACCTGCATTTTTTCCTGGACGACAAGTGCGAGGGCACGCTCGACCCGCTGGGCATCCAAAACATACCTGGCGACGACGCTTATAAGCTGGCTGAGGATATTATTATAAGGGCCAACAGCGCTTTGGGAAATAACAGAGAACAATGGGTACAAAACCTGACCTGGGGAATTGACCCTACTGACGCCAAACCGGAGCAATGCGTCCCCCTCCGGCATGTGCTTTCCGGTGTTTACGTTTGGTGTAACTCTGCTGCACAAAACACCAGCGGGTTTATCATATCCCATTTTCAAAACAACTTCGGACAAAATATCGACACGGAGTACAACGCTTATTATGTGAACGTGCCAGGTGGGCCTAATGGCGTTGCTAATGGGCAACCTGGTAATGCTTTTACTGGTGAAAATTTTGGGGTTTCCGTGTTTAATCATGAAATGGGCCACCTATTGAGTTTAAGACATGTCGACGAAGATGACGACATAGGTGATACTCCCCGGATAAGGTTTCAATATGATTATAACTGCGACGGAGATTTAACTGATAATTTTCCTGATCCAGGGGTAGGTTGGGAAGGGCGTTGGCGGCAATGCTATGACAACCTGATCCATAGCGACGTAACTTATGACCGCTCCCTGGATTATGACGGAGATGGGGTTACGGATTATGCGGACTTATGCAATATGCCTGCTCCCTGTGATCCTTACCCCTGTTGTGACTGGGACTATGTTAACAACAACATAATGGCCTACTCCCGGTATACGGAATGTTGCGCGGCTTATACTGAGGGGCAGATTACCAGAATACTAGAAAATCTGAGTACGAATACTTATTGCGATTATATTGAAGAAATAACGGAAGACTGCCCGCCGCCAATGGTCAATATCCATGTCCTGTCCAATGAAGGGGATGTCGACGATTGTTCTTACTGCCTCTACCTTTCAGCAAGTATGCACGACGACTATTATCAGGTTGACTTTTACGAGAGCGACGGGTCGTTTTTTTACAGTACTGGCTTTCTAAGCGGTCCGGCCAACCGCTTTTGCATTTCCAGGACGGTGGCCCCACCTTACGGTTATCTGTATGGTTTCCAACCCGGCGAAGCCTATACGGCAGTCCTGAGGGTAGAAAACTATTGCGGGGACGAGGCGGAAGAAACCCTAACCTTCACCTTCGAAGCAGTGGAATGCGCCGTTGAGGACCCCGTTGGCCGGATTGCCATCACGGGCAAGTACCCCAACCCCTTTTCCAGCGCGTTACAGGTAGATTTTACTACGGAAGAAACCGGCTACCTGGAAATTTGGCTGATACCAGCAGCCGGCGGCACCGATGTGTTGGCGCATTCCGAATACCTGGATGCTCCGGGAAGTTATCAGCGGACGCTATCAGCCAGCCAGGTATCGGTGGGTACCCACTACCTGGCGCTGTGCCTGGATGGGGAAACGATTGCCGAAACCGTTATTAAACAGTAAGCTATGGTACGTATATTTATCGCAATAGGCTTGCTGTTCAGTGGCCGGCAAGCTATCTTTAGTCAACTAACGGCCCAGTTTGAAACGACGCTCTATTTTGAGGATGCAATTGGCAACCGGGATTCTATAGTAGTGGGGTATGACACCTTAGCTACCCACGATATTGACCCCGAGTTTGGGGAAGTAGAAATTCTTTCACCCTTCGATTCGATATTTGAAGTGCGGGCTGGTACTTTTACTTGGCAATGGAGGGAAAAGTTGTCTAAAAAAATAATCAATAGGGCGACTGCTGCTGTTGGTCCGTTTGCTCCTGAAGACTGTTACAGCGGACAGCCTGTTTTCATTTATATATGGGCCAAGCACCAGCCCATCAAAGTATCGTGGAACCGCGCTGTTTTCGCCGAACGGCGCTGCTACCGGGCTACCGCCTTGCTCAACCACTGGCTGGACGAACTGGCCGGGCCCCTTACGCCGGATGAGATACCGCCGGAATACGCCTGCCTGGCCGCCGAAGATTCCATCTATTTTGATATGTCGGAGGAACATCTGACCAGCGGTAACGATGGCGTATATATAGATCAACGCATCCTTATAGAAAAAGAAATAGAAGGCTTAGGCCTGCAAACCATCTTCGGCCTTCGCTTTTTCCCGGCTGCCACGCCTTTCGACTTTTCCCCTTGCTATTGGGTGACTTCCAGCCAGCAAGAGCTATTAACCGGCACCGTTGCCTCTTACCCCAGCCCGACGGCCGGCACCGCCTATTTCAACCTGCCGGACGGGGTAGAGGCGCTGCGCTGGCAGTTGTTTGGCATCAATGGCGTGTTGATGCTGGAGCAGCGGGAAACCGGGGCCAATAAAGTCGAGCTTGCGGGTTTGCCGGCGGGCCTGTATCAGCTTTTGGTGCAGGGCAGCGACGGCAAGCATTATTGGGGGCGGGTGGTAAAGCAATGACGCCCCATCGATCAAAGAGGTTTGAGGTTTCCAAAACCTCAAACCTCTAAAACAACTTGTCATGAAAAAGATAAAAACATCCCTACTGTCCTTTTTGCTCCTTCCATGCTGCTTTTGGGCTCAAATCTCCAATGCTGATTTTGAAACCTGGGAGAGCTTGAGCCCATTTGCCGAAGAACCTCAGGAATGGGATGCGCCCTATCTAAGCTCGGAATACTTTCCGATAGAAAAAGTTGAGAACCTCAATATGGGGCAATATGCCGTATTAGTGAAAAACAATATGCCGTCTCCTTCCTCCGTCGGAGGAGCGCCTGGGTATATTGAAA
>JAGFJD010000628.1 GCA_024102975.1 Phaeodactylibacter sp.
GGCGCCGCCGCCGCCCGGGGCGATGTCGCCATTGCCGCTGCCGCCGGACGTGCCGGCCCGGCCGCCCTGCCCGTCCTCATTATCTACACAAAAGGTGAAGGCCATGCCCTGATAGGCGCCGCCGCCCCCGCCGGCAACCAGGAGGGGCTCCCACCTCTGGGTGGCGGGCCACTGCAGGAGGATGGCCGTCCCGCCGCCGCCGCCCCCGTACTGGAAGGAGTTGGCAATGGCGATATCCGCATCTCCATCTTCGCCTTTCCCTCCGACGACGAACCGGATGGTGGCGCCGGGCGGTATTTCACCAACGCCCTGGCCCACGGCAAAGGTGGCGCTCACCGTGGCGCCCTGGCCGCCCTCTGAGGCGCAGGCCTGCATATCCCCCAGGATGGGGATGGTGTTCGTAATGCGGGCGAAACCACCGTCTCCGCCCCTGGCGGTAAATTCGACCTCTCCTCCCTCCAGGCTTTCCGGGACGATAAAATCCTGATAGGTGCCGCTGTAGCTGACCTGAATGGCCTCCCCGTCACAAGCCAGGCTGGCTTGCCCGAAACCGGAAGAAGGGAAAAGGCAGCAGGCGGATAGAACAGCAAAAAAGCAAAATGCATAAAGTGGCGCCCTCTGTCCGTGGGCCAGGTGTGATCTGTTTTCCATAGTACTGTTTTGAATAAATAAACAAATGGCTCTCTCGCGAGAGGGATCAAAAAACAGGGTGTGAACAAAGGGCAAGGGGGGAAGGGATAAGTAGTGCGAGGCTCCAAAAATAACTATTCCCGCCAAGATTGCCAAAAAATTTTCGGCAGAGCTTCTATTCCATTCCACATCAGGGCTGTTTTGAGCTGTGGGTTTGTATTTTATTCTGTATATTTTCCCGGACAAGGATCAATTATTGGGCATGAAGATCTCGGGAAAGGCTTTCCATGTAGAAGTCAGGGGGCAATACCTGCTGCGGCTCCTGTTGGTGAAGCTGGTGGATATCGTCCTGCGCCTGGCTGACATCCTGCGCTACCTGCCGGCTCGGCTGAAGCGGGTGGCCAGGCACCTGCAGGAGGGCTGGCGGGAGATACAATCCGGGCGTCGTGACGGAAGGAGCGGCGGAATGCCGGCCCCCAGGGCTGCCTATTGGGGCCTTGAGCTGTTGCTGTTGCTGCTCGACTGCCTGGGCGCAGGGGAGCTATATGAGGCCATCCTTGATTTTGTGAAGTTCAACAGCCGCCCGCTGCATCCCTGGGAGAAAGAGCTGGCCCGGCCCATATTCGGAAAGTCCATCAATTACGGGCGGGTGCGCATCGATGAATACGCAGTAGCGGGGCCCCGGCAGTTTCACTTCTGTTACGTCAGCTTTTACTGCATCAATTCCTGGGGCAGGATGGACAACAGCCTGCTGATCCACGAGCTGGCCCACGTGTGGCAGTACCAGAAGATGGGCATCGTTTACATTCCCCGGGCCTTGATGGCCCAGCGCAGCCCTGAGGGGTATGATTACGGCGGCACAAGGGGCCTGGAAGCCGCCCTGAGGGCCGGGCGTACCCTGCAGGATTTCAACCTGGAACAACAGGCGGAGATCGTCTCTGATTACTACCGCATCCGGGAAGGGTACCCTCCGCGCTGGGGGAGGGCCGGCGTTACCGAGCTTCCCATTTATGAGCATTTTGTGAAGGAACTGAGGAGCAAAGGCTAATTTGCGAAGACAGCTTATTAATCGTATGTTTGTGCCGGATAAGTTCACTCTTTTTATTCTTTCATACGATGATCCGGTATTACGCAAAAGAGGAGGGCAAGCTGAAAGAGCTGGAAGAACCGGAGGTAAGCTGTTGGGTCAACATCTCGCCCCCTTTCAGCCATGAGGAGCTCGAGGAAGTGGCCATGCAATTCGACGTGCCGCTCGACTTCCTCACCGACTCCCTCGACATCGATGAGCGGTCGCGCTACGAGCGGGAAGATGACGTGCGCCTGATCGTCGTCAATACGCCCATCCTCAATGAGGCGGAGGAGGAAAATGACGCCATCTATATCACCGTTCCCATCGGTATCATCATCACCATCGAGCACGTCATCACCATCACCTCCTATGAAAACCCCGTGCTTCAGCTTTTTCTCGATGATAAGGTGAAAAACTTCAACCCCGCCGACGAATCCTCCTTCGTGCTGCAGATCATGGAACAGAACGTATACCGGTTTCTGACCTGCCTGAAAAAGCTCAACCTCAAGCGCAACCTCATCGAGCAGGAACTCTACGACTCCAGCCGCAATAAGGAACTGAAACAACTGCTCAGTATCGAAAAGAGTTTGGTCTATTTCGTCAATACCCTGAGCGCCAACGAATTGCTCAAAATGAAGATGAAACGGACCGACTTCCTCCACATCCGGGACGATGAGGATAAGTCCGACCTGTTCGAAGACATCATCATCGACAACAGCCAGGCCCTGGAAATGGCCAACGTATACACCAATATCCTCAATGGCACCATGGACGCCTACGGGTCCATCATTTCCAATAACCTCAACATCACCATCCGCCGGCTGACCCTCATCACCATCATCCTCATGGTGCCCACCCTGGTGGCCAGCTTCTACGGTATGAATGTGCCGCTCCCACTCGAAAACAAAGGGTACGCTATTTACATCATCATGTCTCTCTCGGTTGGCATCAGCCTGCTCGTGGCCTGGTATTTCCAGCGCAAGCGGTTGTTTTGAAGGGGCCCTTCGACAAGCTCTGAAACACTGCTCACTGCTCTCCACTTTGTGATCCCTGATCTCTATCCCCCGACTCCCCCGAACCAACGAATCAACGCCCGTCCTCGTCCCTCGGCCGGGTAAAAATCAACGAATCCCCCCTGTCCCTCAACCCCTTATCACTTATCTGCCGACACCCTCCGGGTTTTCCACAATTGAGTTTTCCACATTGTGGAAAAAATAACTAACATCGTGATTGTGCTGAAAATCAATAATTTAAATTGTTTATCAACATGGTGTTGATAACTTTAGGTGCGATGAACAGGTGATCTTATTAATTTAGTGCTGACAAGCAAACATACAAGGGAAGACAGCCATACCTGTCCGCGCCAATTTGGTAAGTATTACGCTGCAGCCGCCTCTGTCGCCGGCAAAAATAAAAGCGCGAGGCCAGGAAAACTCCCGAAAGTATTCAAAAACAGCAGGCTTGGAGCCAACTGGTACCGACAACATCCCCGGAGGGGCAACTGCCCGTTTCCGGGCAACGCTTCGTCATGCTTCAGGCCAGCCGGCGCTTTCTTTAATGATCTCGATTTTTAAATCTTATAAAACCGAAAATGCATAGTAACATGACTCAGCAAGTAGAGCCGATACTTCAGGAAAACCCCAACCGCTTTGTCCTTTTCCCCATTAAACACGACGATATTTGGGCCTTCTATAAGAAGTCGGAGGCCAGCTTCTGGACCGCCGAAGAGATTGACCTCTCTTCCGACCTGGGCGACTGGAACAACAAACTGAACGACGACGAGCGCCACTTCATCAAGCATGTACTGGCCTTTTTTGCCGCCAGCGACGGCATCGTCAACGAAAACCTGGCGGAGAATTTCGTCAGCGAGGTGCAGTATACGGAGGCCAAGTTCTTCTATGGCTTCCAGATCATGATGGAAAACATCCACTCCGAGACCTATTCCCTGCTGATCGATACCTATATCAAGGACCCCAAAGAGAAGGACTACCTCTTCAACGCCATCGAAACGCTGGACTGCGTAAAGAAAAAGGCCCACTGGGCCCTGCGGTGGATCGAAAACGCTTCCTTCGCCGAACGCCTGATCGCCTTCGCCGCCGTGGAGGGCATCTTCTTCTCCGGTTCTTTCTGCTCGATTTTCTGGCTGAAAAAACGGGGGCTGATGCCGGGGCTGTCCTTCTCCAACGAACTGATCTCCCGCGATGAAGGCATGCATTGCGACTTCGCCTGCCTGCTCTACAACCGCCACATCCGGAACAAGCTGCCGGCAGAAACCATCCGCAGGATCATCACCGACGCGGTGGACATCGAGAAGGAGTTCGTCTCCGACGCCCTGCCCGTCAACCTCATCGGCATGAACGCCGATTTGATGTGCCAGTACATAGAATTCGTCGCCGACCGCCTGCTGGCCGCCCTCAGCCAGCCCAAAGTCTACAACGTCGAAAACCCCTTCCCCTGGATGGATATGATCTCCCTGCAGGGCAAGACCAACTTCTTCGAAAAACGCGTGGGCGACTACCAGAAGTCCGGCGTCATGTCCGGCCGCGATAAGCAGGTCTTCTCTTTGGATGAAGACTTTTAGCGAAACGAACGAGTTGCATCGGTATTCCGGTGTTGTGGTGTTACGGTATTATGGCCACAAAACCGCAAAACCACAAAACCGCAAACCACAACACCACAAAACCAAAATACCACAAAACCAAAATACCACAAAACCATAAAACCATAAAACCACCCAAACCATGGAAGTCATCAAAAGAAGCGGCAAGCGCGAAGACGTCAGTTTTGACAAGATCACCGCCCGCATCAAAAAACTCTGCTACGACCTTGACACGAGGTACATCGACTATATCGAGATCGCCAAAAAGGTGATCCAGGGCCTGTACGACGGCGTGACCACCACCGAGCTGGACAACCTGGCGGCGGAGACCGCCGCTACCATGGCGCCCGAACATCCGGAATACGCCATCCTGGCCGCCCGCATCGCCGTGTCCAACCTGCACAAAAACACCAAGAAGTCCTTCGCCCGCACCATGAAGGACCTCTACAACTACATCGACCCCAAAACGGGCGAACCCGCCGGGCTGATCGGCGACGATAGCTTCAACATCATCTGGAAACACCGCGACGAGCTGGACTCGGCCATCATATACGACCGCGACTACAGCTTCGACTACTTCGGCTTCAAGACCCTGGAGCGCTCCTACCTCATGCGCATGGACGGGCAGGTGGTCGAACGCCCACAGCACATGATCATGCGCGCTGCCGTGGGCATACACGGAGAGGATATCCCGGCGGCTATCGAGACGTACAACCTGATCTCGGAGAAGTGGTTTATCCACGCCACGCCGACCCTGTTCAATGCCGGGACGCCGAAGCCGCAACTTTCATCCTGTTTTCTTTTGAGCATGACTGCTGATTCGGTCTCCGGAATCTTCGAAACCCTGTCCCGGTGCGCCAAGATTTCCCAATCCGCCGGCGGTATCGGCCTGAGTATTCACAACATCCGGGCTACCGGCAGTTATATCAAAGGCACAGGAGGCGTATCCAACGGCATCGTCCCCATGCTCAAAGTATTCAACGATACCGCGCGCTATATTGACCAGGGCGGCGGCAAACGCAAAGGCGCCTTCGCTGCCTACCTCGAGCCCTGGCACGCCGACGTCTTCGAATTCCTCGACCTGAAGAAAAACCACGGCAAGGAAGAGCTGCGCGCCCGCGACCTGTTCTACGCCATGTGGATTCCGGATTTGTTCATGGAGCGTGTCAAACAGGACGGCGAGTGGTCGCTCTTCTGCCCGAACGAGGCGCCGGGCCTGTTCGATTGCTACGGCGGCGAATTCGAAGCCCTCTACCACCAGTACGAGCAGGAGGGCCGCGCCCGGAAAACCGTCCGCGCCCAGGAGCTATGGTTCGCCATCCTGGAGTCGCAGATCGAAACCGGCACGCCATATATATTGTATAAGGACGCCGCCAACCGCAAGTCCAACCAGAAAAACCTGGGCACCATCCGCTCCAGCAACCTCTGCACCGAGATCATGGAGTACACCTCTGCCGATGAAGTGGCCGTGTGCAACCTGGCCTCCATCGCCCTGCCCAGGTTCGTCGATGAGGAAACCCGGGAGTTCGATTTTGAAAAGCTGTTCGAGATCAGCCGGGTGGTGACGCGCAACCTCAACAAGGTTATTGACATCAACTACTACCCGATCCCGGAGGCCCGCAACTCCAATATGCGCCACCGGCCCATCGGCATCGGCGTGCAGGGGCTGGCCGACGCCTTCATCCTGATGCGCTTCCCCTTCGACAGCCCGGAAGCGCGCCAGCTCAACCGCGACATCTTCGAAACCATCTATTTCGCGGCGCTCACCGAGTCCTGCGCCCTGGCAGAGCGCCACGGCCACTACGAGACCTTCCCCGGCTCCCCGGCCAGCAAGGGCGAACTGCAGTATGACATGTGGGGCGCCCAACCAACCGATCGCTGGGACTGGGCCGGCCTGAAACAGCGCATCCAAAAGCACGGCCTGCGCAACAGCCTGCTGCTGGCACCCATGCCGACGGCCTCCACCTCCCAGATCCTGGGCAACAATGAGTGCTTCGAGCCTTATACCTCCAACATCTACACCCGCCGCACCCTGTCCGGCGAATTCATCGTCGTGAACAGACACCTCCTGCACGACCTGATCGGGCTGGGGCTGTGGGATGAAGACATGAAACACCGCCTGATGGCCGCCAACGGCTCCGTCCAGGAGATCGACGAAATCCCGGACGAGCTCAAAGAACTGTACAAGACGGTCTGGGAAATCAGCCAGAAGGCCATCATCGATATGGCGGCCGACCGCGGCGCCTTCATCTGCCAGAGCCAGAGCATGAACCTCTTCCTCCAGGACCCCAACTTCGGAAAGCTGTCCTCCATGCACTTCTACGCCTGGCAGAAAGGGCTCAAGACCGGCATGTACTACCTGCGCAGCAAGGCGGCTACCGACCCCATTAAATTTACAGTCAAGCAAACGGCCGACAGGAAAGCGGTGGTTGCCGCCGCTGAAGATTCCGCCCCGGAAATCCCGGCTGCCAACGAGGCCGCCGGGGGGCAGGCCTGCAGCCTCGACGACCCGGACTGCCTGATGTGCGGGTCTTGATGGCTGGTTGATTGCCTACACGGCTTTTCTCTCTTTTAATATAACTTGCTGAAACCAGAGGCGGGCTGCTGCGGCGGCCTGCCTTTTTTTTGGGCCGGATGGACGGGCCTAAAATTTACCCGGCCGGATGGACGGGCCTAAAACCTGTCAAGGGGTACAAAAAGGATCGCACCCCTCTTGCCCTCCTGCCTTGCCAAATCCCTTATTTCAACACATTTTCTATATGCTTTTTTTGTGTATAGATTTTATCGCCTTATCTTAGATGTGATTTCTGTTTTCCCTGGTTATGTTTATCATCTTTAGCCGATAGTCCGCCTACCCCCCCAGTAAGATTCAAGCGCTAACGACGAGGAACCGCGTGCCCTGCGAGGTGGCCCTGGCTGCCGGGTGCAGGGAAGGATGAGGTTTTACAAACAGAAAAGAGCTAACATACTTTCAAGCAACTACCATTTTCCCATGACGTAAACAAATGCTTGATGAGGCTACACGCACTATGTACATATCTGCTGATGGGGCCGCTGATATTGCTGGCCCAGCCGAAGTGGGAGGCCGGCCTGGCCATCGGCGGCGCCGGATACCAGGGCGACCTGGCTCCCGACTGGCACCCGGAGTGGGAAGAGGTGAACCGGGCCTACGGGCTGTTTTTGCGGCACCACCTCGCCACCAGGTGGGCCTTGCGGCTGAACCTGTCCTACGCCGAATTGTCCGGCGATGACCGCAATTTTTCGGAGCAGGGCTTCGATATCCGCAATTTCCGTTTTCAGAGCCAGGCCGGGCAGGCGGCCCTCCTGCTGGAGTGGGAGCCCTTCGGGTGGCGGCGCTACCCGGATACGGCTTACTTCCGGGGATTGATCTCCCCCTATGTATTTGCGGGCGCCGGGCTGGCCTACCTGGATGCCGGGCCCGATTTCTCGAAGACCGGGATGGACGCCCTCCAGCCGCGCATCGAAGCCGACCGCCGCGAGCCCTTCCCGCAAACCCGCCTGGCCGTCCCCTTCGGCATCGGGATAAAACTGGACCTCAGCCCCGTCGTCCTCCTCGGACTGGAAGCATCGGCCACCACTGCCTTCACCGACTATATCGACGGCATCAGCCACGCCGGGAAGCCCGGAACCAACGACTGGGTCTCTTATGCCGGGGCCACCCTCTCGTTCCGGTTTGTCCCCAAAGACGCCGACCGCGACGGCATTGCCGATAATGAAGACGCCTGCCCGCAGGTGAAGGGCAGCTTTACCGCCCTCGGCTGCCCTGACCAGGACCGGGACGGGGTGGAGGACCTCGAGGACCTCTGCCCCGGCGATGCCGGCCCCCGCCAGCTGAACGGCTGCCCCGACACCGACGGAGACGGCGTGGCCGACCGGGAGGACCGCTGCCCCCTCATCCCCGGCACCATTCCTACCCTCGGCTGCCCCGATTTCGACCTGGACGGCATTGCCAACCAGGATGACGAATGCCCCAGGCTTCCCGGGCCCAAAGGCCGCCGGGGGTGCCCCGTACTGGATGCCGACGCTGACGGGGAACTGGCCGACGAACCGGAAATATGCATGCTCTCCTCCGAAGCCGCCCTGTTGCAGCAGATAGACCAGTTTACCCGGCCCGCCTTTTCCTTCCTTCGCTGTTTCCGGCCTGTCGCCAAACTGGATTTCCTGTCGGAAAAAACGGATGAAGAACCGCAACAAACCGCCACCGGATTCTTTGATTAGGGTAGGGGTTTTCATTTTTTTTTTGAACTTTGGGGATGTTTCTATGCTGTCGCACGCTCGGTTTTGAAGCCAAAACCAAACCTGGCCGGCATAACCCTCAAATAAAATACATGGCTGACCGAAGAAAATTCATCGCCCGGTCCTTGTTGGGAAGTGTGGGCATCGCTTTAGGCAACATCTCCCGGGCTGCGCACCGCCAGGCCGGCATCCTGGCGGTTCCGCCTCCGATGGTGGTTTCGACCTGGAATAACGTGCCCGCCAACAAAACGGCCTGGAAAGTGATCAGAAAGGGCGGGCGCGCCCTCGACGCCGTAGAGCAGGGCGTGCGCCTTGTAGAAGCCGACCCGGAAGACATGTCCGTAGGTTATGGAGGGCGGCCCGACCGCGACGGAAAGGTGACGCTCGATGCCTGCATCATGGACGAAGAGGGCAACTGCGGCTCGGTCTGCTTTCTGCAAAATATCATGCATCCCATCTCGGTGGCCCGGCTGGTTATGGAAAAAACGCCTCATGTCATGCTGGCCGGAGACGGCGCCCTGCAGTTTGCCCTGGAAAATGGGTTCAGGCAAACCAACCTGCTGACTGCCGACGCAGAAAGGAGTTGGGAGGAATGGAAAGTAAAGTCTCAGTACCAGCCGGTCATCAATATCGAAAACCACGATACCATCGGCATGCTGGGCATCGGGCAGGACGGCCGGATCGCCGGCGCCTGCACCACCAGCGGGGCGGCTTTCAAAATGCACGGCAGGGTAGGGGACTCGCCCATCATCGGCGCCGGCCTGTTTGTCGACGATGAGATCGGCGCCGCCGTGGCCACCGGCCTGGGAGAGGCCGTGATCAAAACGGCCGGCTCCTTCCTGGTCGTAGAGCTTATGCGCCAGGGCATGACGCCCCAGGCCGCCTGCGAGGAAGCCATCCGCCGCATTACCCGCAAACAAAAGGGATACCAGGAGTTCCAGGTGGGGTTCCTCGCCCTGAACCGGGAAGGGATGGTGGGCGCCTATGCTATCCATCCGGGGTTTTCTTATGTCTTGACCCGCGATGGGGCACACGAAGTGGTGCAGGCCCGTTCTTCGTTTTAGAAGCTCCTTTGCAGCCGTAAGTGTTAAATCAGAATTTGTTCCTGATAACCGGGGCCGTTCCTGGCTCCGGCCACAGGCAGCCGGAAAATTTAACATTTGGCCGGAACCTGCCCGGCACTCCCGGCCAGTTTGCGTTCTTTGCCATTTAAATAATTGGTAAAATTATACTTACGGATACCTTTTATTTTTAATGCGAAGAATGTTCTTCCTGCCTCTAACCCCCTGAAAACCTGTCGTTTCAAAAATTGTCATAAATAAAATACCCTAATCTAAATCCAAAGTCCTAAATTTGGATTCGCTTTGAGAAATCAGGCCCGGCCAGCCCGTAAGACAGGCCGTTGAACCCGCCGGGCCATCCACCCAGTTATTGCCGGCCATCCGCCAAAAGGGTTGGTGTCGGCGTCCAGGCGCCGAAGCCTGGCAGTCCCCAGTAGCCAATAACACCGCCGGCCCGGGTAAGGTCAGCAACTTTCGCCCGCAGAACCATGAATCCGGCCCATACGCTTTGAGAGGTACCCACTTTACAGCCAAATGTTATTCAGCCACTTCAAAAGCGGCAGGTTTTTGATGTATTGGGTACCGTTAAACAAATTTGAAATTTTACAATAAGTATTATTTCTATAAAAACTGGAGATAGTATTTTCCGGGAATTAAATTTTACTAACTTTGCCCATCTCAAAAACTCGTCCCATGACTCGAATCTACTTGCTCCCTATTTTGCTGCTGGCGACATTCTGCCTGCAGGCACAGCAGCTTTCTCTGTTTACTCAATACCGCGACCATATTGGCATCATCAATCCCGCTGCCGTTGAAAGCGACTTTCTGGCTTTTGGGCAGAACATCACTTTCGGCGCCAACTACCGCGCCCAGTGGGTTGGCCTGGAGAATGCGCCCACCACTCAGACGGTGCGCGGCTCTTACCTCTATGCTGATGGATCCGGCGTTGCGCTCATGGCTGGCGGCCACCTGATGAACGACCAGACCGGCCCCACCGGCTTCACCGGCCTGTACGGCCGCATAGCGGGCATCGTCACCTCGGACCCCGAGGTGGGCGGCTTCGTCGTCGGGCTCAGCGCCGGGGCGGTGAACTTCCGGATCAACTCCTCGGAAATCCGCCTGCGCGACCAGGGCGACGTGATCGGCTCCACCGACCAGTCCCAGTTCTTCCCCGATGTCGGCGTCGGCGTGTACTACTACCATCTCGTCGGCCGCAACGACGATTATTTCTACGCCGGCCTGTCCGTGCCGCAGGTTATCGGGCTGGACCTGACGATCCAGAACGATGAAGGCGAATACGTCACCCAGCGGGTGCAGCACTTCTACGGCATGCTCGGATTTTATAAGTTTTTCGATAACGACAGCTTCCTCGAACCCTCCGCCTGGGTGAAATATACCCAGGGCGCTCCCGTCAACGTCGACTTCAACCTCCGGTATTACCTGCCGGTGAACTTCTGGGTGGGCGCCGGCGGCTCGACCGCAGGCACTGTTCACCTCGAAACGGGCGTCCTGCTCGGCGACGCCACCGAGAAGTCCTTCCGCATCGGCTACGGCTTCGGATACTCGTTCAGCTCGTTCGGCCCTTCTGCCGGGACGACCCACGAGATCAACCTGGCCTACTCCCTGTTCCATTAGAAGGGCTATTCACTCACTCATTCATTCACTCATTCACTCATTCACTCATTCACTCATTCACTCATTCACTCATTCACTCATTTTAACAGGGATAAGACGATCCTAAAAACTGGTTTAGTCCCATGAAAGATAAGATCATACCTCCCAAAGTCATGATTTCCATGAAGAAGATAGTAGCAACCCTGGTTGTAGGGCTGGTCCTTACCACCGCGGCTTTCGCGCAACCGACCATCAATATCGTCCCTCCCGAGGGAACTCCCTGTACCGGGGAAGAGATTTGCGTAGATGTTGTTGTGGAAAACTTCACCGACATCCTGTCCACGCGCTTTTTTATCCAGTGGGATTCTACCGTGCTGCAATTTAATAACACGCAGGCTTATGGCCTCCCCAATATGGGGCCGGGCAATTTCACTCAGGTGACCAATGGCCGGCTGCTGGTAGACTGGGAAGCCACGCTGAACATCAATTGCAACAACCCCGCCGCCGTGGGCGTAACCGTCGCAGACGGCACGATTGCCTTCCAGGTGTGCTTTACCGCCCTGGGCAATTACGGCGCCGCAACCGACATCATCATCCCGGCCACGGCGAACCCGATCACGCCGGACATCAAACGGAAGGGCGCCGGCTGTACCAACATCGGGATCGAAGACGCCGAGATCGACACCGCCCTGGTCTCCACCTGCGTCCGCCCCTTTATCATCGACATCTCCGATGAACAGGCCAATGAGGGCGACCTGGTCTGCATCGACTTCCGGGTATTCGGCATGGACGCCCTGACGAGCTTCCAGTTCCCCATCATCTGGGATGCCAATAAGGCCACCTACGAGAACATCATCATCCCTCAGAACCTGACCAACCTCGCCCAGAGCAGCTTCGGCGTCCCCGGCCAGGCCGCCGGCGTACTGCCCGGCTCGGTTACCGTGTCCTGGAACGCGCCCGTGCCGTCCAGCGGCATCTCCCTGCCGGATTCGACCCTCATCTTCCAGCTTTGCCTCCGCCTGCTCGACGGCTCCTGCAATATGGCTTTCCCGGTGCAGATCGCCGACCAGCAACCCGGGCAGGCCTTCTTCTTCCCACAGGCCACCAACGACTTCCAGAACGGCTTCGACGATATCGCCGTCGGCCAGTTCGCCGGCGAAGTGGCCGTCGGCCCCTGTAACCCCACCGGCATACAAATCTCCGCCGATTGCGGCGATCCGGATACCCTCAACAGCCAGATTTGCATCCCGGTACTGGCGGGCGGCAACTTCCAGAACGTCACCGACCTGTCCTTCCTTATGGAATGGAACCCGACCGTGCTTTCCTTTACCGGAACCCAGAACGCAGGCCTGCCCGGAGGCATCACCTTCAATACCGCCAATACCGGCAACGGCATCCTCGGCATGGCCTGGGACGGCAACGCCACCAGCCGGAACCAGGACGACGTACTCTTCGAAGTCTGCTTCGACGTGATCGGCCTGGGCGGCAGCAGCCCCTTTATCTTCATCAATAACGATGAAGACCTGGCCCAGGTCAATAACGGGCCCAACATCGGCATCAACCCGACCAACTGCGAAAAAGAGGTCATCCAGCCCGCAGGCGTGATCATGGATATTACGGACGACCTGCAGGGGCAGCCCGGAGATACACTCTGCTTCGACTTCAGCGTGATTAATTTTGAGGAGGTCGAGTCCATGCAGTTCTCCCTGGCTTTTGAACCCAATGATATTGAATTCATCCTCGCCGGCGGCATACAGAACCTGACCCTGTCCGGCGCCACCGTCGGCAACTTCGGCCTGCTCGGCGCCAGCGGCGGCCAGATCACCTTCACCTGGACGGCGCCATCGCCCGTGACCCTGCCGGACGGAGAGCGCATTTTTACTCTCTGCTTCCGCATCCCCGATGACGCCAGGCCCGGCAACTGCGACCTGCTGCAGATCGCGGACGTCCCCCTGGAAGCCGAGGTGATCACCACCAGCTCGAACGGCGAAAACGTCGGCCTGACCGACTCCGACAGCCGCTATTGCATCCTCAGCCCCGAAGGCTTCTACCTGGAGATCGGCAGCATCGCCGGCGATATCCAGGATACGGTATGCGTTCCGGTCAAGGTATCTGAATTTGACAACATCACCAGCGGCAGCTTTACCATCAACTGGAGCCCCGGCGCCCTGGCGCTGACCGATGTCGTCGATCCGGGCGCCATCCCCGGCCTGAACATCGACCCGGGCGGGCAACCGGTCGGCAGTGTTGGTTTTGACTTCAGCGCCCCGGCCGGCCTGGCACTGGCCGACAGCACCGTCATCTTTGAACTGTGTTTTGAACTGCTTGGTACGCCGGACAGCTGCTACGAGGTGGCCGTGAGCGATGTGCCCCAGCCGGCCGTCACCACCCTGAACGGCGACGGCAGCCTGCTGGACAGCCCCGGAGAGGTGTGCATCAACGACAAGCTCTTCCTGGTCGACGTCATCATCACCCCCGAAACCTGCCCCGGCGCG
Organism: Phaeodactylibacter sp.; assembly: GCA_024102975.1. Classification (GTDB taxonomy): domain Bacteria; phylum Bacteroidota; class Bacteroidia; order Chitinophagales; family Saprospiraceae; genus JACJXW01. Next base: position 13,726 of record JAGFJD010000628.1, read on the forward strand.
GGCGACGGAAGGGCCAAGGTCGTGGTCGAAGGAGGGATTGGCCCCTACATCTACAGCTGGGAAACCCAGCCCCCGCAATTCATCGACTCGGCCCGCTTCCTCTCGGAAGGCTTTGTGGTCGTTACCATCCTCGACCAGTCGGCGCCGCCCCTCAAAATTACCGACACGCTTTATATCCCCGCCCTGGGCGCCGACCTGTTCGTCAACGCCGGGCCGGACAAAGTATCCAGCTGCGACCCGCCCTGTACCTTCATCAGCCCGCAGGCCAGCCAGGGCCAGGACATCATGTACACCTGGACGGCCAGCCAGGGCGGCCGGGTGTGCAGCAACCCCAATACCCGAACGCTGCTCGGCCAGGGGCCGGGCCGGTTCATCCTCGAAGTGAAAGACGTCAATACCGGCTGCGCCGTCACCGATACCGTGCTGCTGACCCCGGCGGTGTTTCCCGACGCGGAGGCGGGCGAAGAACAGGCCATCACCTGCGCCCGGGATGAAGTGACGCTCGACGCCTCCGGATCCACCCAGGGCGATACCATCCTGTACACCTGGAAGGACCCTCTGGGCAACATCATCGCCGGGCCGTCCAACGCCGCTACCACAGCCATAGGGCAGGATACCGGCTTCTACTACCTGGAAGTGGAGATCGCTACCACCGGCTGCGTGTCCGTCGACTCCGTGGAGGTGGTCACCGATACGATCCCTCCCATCGCCGTGGCCAGCCCGGGAACCGACACGACTTTCCTGGGGTGCAATGCCATAGCCACCCTGACCGGCTTCGCCGGCGACGTTACCGACAACCTCACCTATGCCTGGTTGGACAGCGACGGGAACACCCTCATTGCGGATTCAGTCTATATGACCAGCCAGGTCGGCGTTTATACCTTCCAGGTCTTCAACACGGCCAACGGTTGCTCCAATTCCGACAACACGGTGGTGACTACCGATTTCAACGTAGCAGCAGTAGAAATAGCGGGCAACCCCTCTACTGATTTCACCTGCAACGGGCTGAACGTCGTCCTGGAAGGCGTAGTCACCAACGTCACTCCCGATGCCTTCACCTTCGAATGGATCGCCTCCGACGGCGCCACGATAGCGCCAGGCACCGAGACGACCCTGAACCCGGAGATCACCTCTCCGGGCACAATCGAACTGGTGGTGACCAGCGACCAGAACGGCTGCGTCTCCTCCTCCTCGGTCGAAGTGGGCGTCAACAACGAACCGCCCCTCATCGAGGTGGCGCCGCCCGACACCCTGGATTGCAACACGGATTCCGTCACCCTCGACGCTACCGGCTCCGCCCAGGGCGGCCCCTACCGCTACGAGTGGCGCAACCTGGACCTCAACCTGCCGGTCAACGGCGCCCTGACCGCCACCGTGGCGCTGGAAGGGAACTACCTGTTCTCCGTCCTGGATACCATCTCCGGCTGCCTGGCCACCGATACGGTGGTGGTTGTGCTGGATACGCTGCCGCCGGCATTCACCACCGGCGTCCCGGAGGACCTGACCTGCCTCAACGAGACCACGGAGGTCCGGACCAACGTCGAGCTGCCCTTCGGCACCTATGCCATACAGTGGACGGCATCCAATGGCGGCAATATCGTGAGCGGTACGAACGATACCGTTACGGTCTTTGATGCTGCCGGAACCTATCAACTGACGGTGACGGATATCAGCTCCGGCTGCTCCGGCACCATCGTGCGGACCGTGGAGGCCTTCCAGGATTTCCCCGAAGCTATCATCGCGAATGAGTCGATTATTATCAACTGTTATAATGAACTGGACACGCTCGACGCCACCCAGTCTACCCGGAACGACAGCCTCATCCGGGTAACGTATCAGTGGAATGCGATTGAGGGTACGATTACCGGCGACCCGACCCGGAACTTCCTGCCGATCACCGGCGGGGGCATCTACGAGTTCGTGGTGACGAATGTGAATTCCCAGTGTGTAGACAGAGATACCGTTATTGTCATCGAGAATCTGGTGGAACCCCCTGCTGACGCCGGCCCTCCCCAGAACCTGGTCTGCGTCAACACGGAAGGCACGCTCGATGGAAGCGGATCGGCTCAGGGGCCCAGTATTCAATACTTATGGACCAACGAAGCAGGAGATTCTCTTGGCAACAACATAACGCAGACGGTGACCCTGCCCGGCGTTTATGTCATCCAGGTGCTGGATACGGAAAATGGCTGTGTGAACACAGACGTTGTGGCTGTCAGCGCAGATGGGATACCGGCGCAGATCGTCTTCGGCGCGCCTTCCAACGCGGGCATACTCGAACTGGATTGTTCCGTGGATACGGTCAGCGTAGGCTTCAGCATTGCCAATGATACTGTTGTAGATATCAACAACCTCATCTTTGAATGGGAGGGAGAAGTGCTTACCACCGACGACCTCTTTACAGTTCAGGTATATACCGGCGATACCATTACGCTGATGGCTACGGATACCACCTCGGGCTGTGTTGGTGTCAACGAGTTGGTGGTCAACGACCGCCGCGACCTGCCGGCCGTTGCCGCCGAATCCTCCGGCGACATCAACTGCATCCAGGATATGGCGATGCTGACCGGGGAGGGTTCCGCCACCGGCGACACCATCCAGTACCAATGGCTGGACCCCAACGGCGTGGAGATCAGCACAGATATAAATGCTATGGCAACTATACCCGGCGCCTATCAGTTGATCGTGACCAACACCAACACCAACTGCGTGGCTTCGGATACGATCGACGTGGCTGAAGACTTTGACGCGCCGGCCATCATTTTCGATGTCACCGACACAGTCTTCCAGTGCCGGGACGAGTCGCTCCTGCTCAGCGCCGCGCCCTCCGGCCTGCCGGGCAACTTCTCGGAGATCAGCTGGTCTGCCGTGAGCGGCGGCATAGCTACGCCCATCGACGGCACGCTGAATGCCAGCGTCAACGGCCCCGGCACTTACCAGCTTACCCTGGTCAGCTCCGCCAATGGCTGCGATTCCACCGCCACGATTTCCGTAGCGGCAGACACCCTGCCGCCCCACGTCTTCATCGCGGAGGCGCCGTTCCTGGGCTGCCCCGGCCAGACCGTATCTCTGGACGCTTCCCAGAGCGGCAGCCCCGGCGATTTCGAAGCCATCAACTGGGCCGGGCCGGGCATGGTCATGCCGGCTACCGGCGCCCTGGTGGTGGACGTCGACGCAGCAGGGACCTATACCGTTACCCTGGTCAGCGCCGACAACGGCTGCGAAGCTTCCCGGGAAGTCACCGTTGCGCTGGACCCGGCGGCGCCGGTAGCCGAGGCTGCCGCCAGCAGCAACGTCGTCGGTTGCGGCGAACAGGTGACCCTGAACGGCTCGCAGTCCACCCAGGGGCCGATCTACGACTTCCAGTGGATCACGCTTTCCGGCGGGCCGGTGACCCAGGATCCGGTCGACCAGGCGATAGCCACGGTATCTACCGCCGGCTCTTACCAACTGGTCGTTTTCAACCTGCAAACCATGTGTTCCGACACATCTGCCGTCCTTGAACTGGCGCTGGATCCCAGCCTCGTGGCCGCCCAGGCCAGCCAGGACGCAGCGGCCTGCGGCACGGAAGTGGCCGTCTCCGGCAACCAGGGCACCCTGCCCGCCAATACGACCGGAAGCTGGTCTTCCCCCGGCGGGCTATCCATAGCGAACCCCGGCAGCGCCTCCACTGCGGTGATCGGCCTGGCAGACGGCCCGAACATCCTGATCTGGTCGTTGTCGCAGGACGGCTGCCCGAACTACAGCACAGATACGCTGGTGGTCACCCCGGAAAGGGCACCCCAGGCCGTACTGGATACGTTGACCGTCATCCGCGGGCAAAATTCCGCAACGCTGGATGTCTCGGCCAACGACCAACTGGCAGGGGTCAGCGAATGGGCGGTGAGCGTAGGCGCCAGCCCCAACCTCGGCCGAGTGACCGAAAACGGCGGCGGCAGCCTTACCTACACCCTGGCCATCTCCCTGCTCTCGCCGGCCTCCGACGAGTTCTCCTACGTGATTTGCAATGCCCTCTGCCCGGAACTCTGCTCCGAAGGGCTGGTAGAAGTAGACATCGACCGCGACACGACCGGCAATTTCGACGTGCCCAACGGCATCACCCCCAACGACGACGGCCTTAACGACGCCCTGATCTTCGACCAGCTCCTGCTCAACCCGGATGCCTACCCCGACAACGAGCTGATCGTCTTCAACCGCTGGGGCGACATCGTCTACGAAGCCAAACCCTACAACAACGACTGGCAAGGGACGACCTCCAACGGCGACGACCTGCCCGACGGTACCTACTACTACGTGCTGCGGCTCGACATCGGCGAAGGGATCATCCTGCGCGGCGATATCACCGTGATCAAAGCGCGGCAATAAGTGACAGGATGAACAGGATTGGGGACGCTGCGGTGGTAGACAGGATGAACAGGATTTGGGGACGCTGCGGTGGTAGACAGGATGAACAGGATTTGGGGACGCTGCGGTGGTAGACAGGATAGACAGGATAGACAGGATGAACAGGATTTGGGAACGCTGCGGTGGTAGACAGGATGAACAGGATAAACAGGATGAACAGGATTTGGGGACGCTGCGGTGGTAGACAGGATGAACAGGATTGGGGACGCTGCGGTTACCTGTCCTGTTCATCCTGTCTGCCCAGCCCCCCTCAATCCCCCCGAACCGCCCTTCGCCTCTGGCTACGGCGGTCAATGAGGGGGAAGTGGTTCAAGCAGGGCTGCGAAACCTGTCCGTCCTGTTCCTCGTGTCAAAAAAAAACCATTAAGCCTCCAAAGCCTGTCCATCCTGTTCCTCCTGTCAAAAAAAACCCATTAAGCCTCCAAAACCTGTTCATCCTGTTCATCCTGTCAAAAAAAAACCATTAAGCCTCCAAAGCCTGTCCATCCTGTTCCTCCTGTCAAAAAAAAACCATTAAGCCTCCAAAACCTGTCCGTCCTGTTCCTCCTGTCAAAAAAAACCATTAAGCCTCCAAAGCCTGTCTATCCTGTTCATCCTGTCAAAAAAAACCATTAAGCCTCCAAAACACTGTCCATCCTTTCTGCCCAGCCCCCCTCAATCCCCCCGAAGGGGGGAAGTGGTTCAAGCAGGGCTGCGAAACCTGTCCATCCTGTTCATCCTGTCAAAAAAAAGACATTAAGCCTCCAAAACCTGTCCATCCTTTCTGCCCAGCCCCCCTCAATCCCCCCGAAGGGGGGAAGTGGTTCAAGCAGGGCTGCGAAACCTGTCCATCCTGTTCATCCTGTCAAAAAAAAAACCATACGCCACCCAAAACTAACTAAACTGTATTCACAGCCCCACTCAATCACAACCAAGAGAGACAGTAGTTGAAGACTGGATTGAAACACCATACACCGTCTACACCAAT
>JAGFJD010000632.1 GCA_024102975.1 Phaeodactylibacter sp.
TAGCCATCAGCCTGGGCAGCGTGCTGGTGGCCATCATCGGGTTGTGGTTTATGCGGCGGGTGTTGCTGCGGTACTTTACGGATAGGGTAGTGGCCGCAACCCTGCTCATCCTCGTCCTGGCCACCAACTACCTGGACTACAGCGCCATCAACGGGCCGATGACGCACAATTACCTGTTCACGCTCTACGCCCTGCTAATCTGGCTGACGATAAAGTTCTACGAACGCCCGGCCTACTCCAATGCACTGGGCATCGGGCTGGTCCTCGGCCTGGCCGCCCTCACCCGGCCCACCGAAATCATCGCCGCCCTCATCCCCATCCTCTGGGGCGTGGGCAGCAGGGCGCAGGCCCGGGAGCGGCTGGCCTTCTTCGGCACGCACTGGCCAAAACTGGCATTGGCGGCGGCTACCGTGGCAGTCGGCAGCATTCAACTCATTTACTGGAAGTACGTTTCCGGCGACTGGATCGTCTACAGCTATCAGGACCAGGGCTTCAGCTGGCTGAGCCCCCACATCCGCAATGGCCTGTTCAGCTACCGCGCCGGCTGGCTGATGTATACGCCGGCGATGGGCTTTGCCCTGCTGGTTTCATCACCCTCGCCCGGCAGCAGCGGCCGCTCTTCCCGGCCACTTTCTTATTTACGCTACTGTTCATCTACATCGCCTTTGCCTGGGACATCTGGTGGTACGGCGGCAGCCTGGGGCAGCGCTCCATGGTGCAGGCCTACGCCGTGCTGGCCCTCCCGCTGGCGAGCTTCGTTGCCTGGGCCGGGAAGCGGGCCTGGACCGCTTACCCCTTTGCCGCCCTTTGCCTCTTTTTCGCCTACGCCAACCTGTGGTGGACCCATCAGGCGCACCGGGGCGGCCTGTTCGCCTCCGAGCAGATGAACCGCCCCTACTTCCAGCGCGTATTCCTGCGCTATGAGGTGCCGGACGAAGTGTTCAAACTGCTGGACAGCCGGGAACTGTTCGAAGGAGAACGGAAAGACGTCCGCCTCCTGAAGGAAGAAAACTTCGAATCCGACACCACGGCCTACGACTGCCCCCTGCCGCCCATTGAAGGGCAGCGCTCCCTCTGCCTGGACGCCGGACGGCAGTACAGCCCCACGATAGAAGCCCCGCTTTCGCCCGCCGACGGGCAATGGGTGCGCGCCGAAGCTACCTTCCGCTGCCAGCACAAGGAGTGGAACCTCTGGCAGATGACGCAGTTCATCGTGCGCTTCGTCAATGGGGAAGAAATCGTCAAAGAACGCGCCATCCGCGTCTACCGCTTCCTGAACGACGGGGACACCAAACGGCTGTATATCGACAGCGAGTTCCCGGAGGCGCCTTTTGACAAGGTGGCGGTTTACTTCTGGAATGCGGAGGGGAGCAAGCCGATTGTGGTGGATGAGTTGAGGATTGAGGTGTTCGAACAGAATTAATTTATTGGGCTTATTTTGAATATTGTTTTATTTTTTATCTTATTTTTATTGCTAAAACATTGGTTAAATAAGTTTATTTCTTCATTTTCGCCTCTTTGCATTGACAATTAAGGTTCCTTTACCGGAACGCATTGATTTGCAAACGTGTTAAACCCATATTCATGGCGAGGAACACACTACTGGACAAAATGGTTTCGGACACAGAGAGCACTGAGTTCAACACAGAGCACACGAAGTTTTTTCCGTTGATAATCAATCCTCTGTGCATCTCTGTGCCTTCTCGGCGTACTCTGTGTCCAAAAATGTTCATTGGTGTTGTCCTTGGCGATGACCAGGAAAGCTGTGGCTTGGGTGGAAGAGCTTTTGGAGCGCTGGATACCGGAGGATGCTGGAGTAGGGGAGATAAAGGCATATTTGAAGAACCTGAGATGATATGGAAAATTCTATAGAAAAACCAAATTACTTGTTCTCCTTGTTTTTGGAGGATAAAAATGTGTACAACCTATCTCAGGCATATTGGGGCAGAATGATAAAATCCATTGCCCGGGAAGGCGGCCTGTCCTTCCAACCCTACCTCAACCCCTACGACGGCGCCGGCCAGAAGGAGTACGGCGCCAATCCCATCTACGATGCTTATTTTCCTACGCTGCAAAAAGCCGTACGCATTATCCAGGATACGCCTGAAGAAGGCGCCAGCGATATCACCGCCTGGATCAATGACTTTGAAATTGAGGAAGATCAGCCAGAGACGCCGGAATTGGTGATTGCTATTGCTTTGTCGCAGGACAGTGCCGGCATGGCAAGAGAGTTGCTTAGGAAATGGCTGCTGGACGGGCTTTCCGGAAAAGAGATGGAAAAAGTTTTTGAGGGGGTGGTGA
>JAGFJD010000653.1 GCA_024102975.1 Phaeodactylibacter sp.
CGAAACAAAAAACGACATCCATGCGGGCACGACTCAAAGCTACGATTTTTCGGCTACACCGCCGCCTCCAAGAAAACATGCGGCAACGCCGCCGGCTCAAGGACCAGATCCGCCACCGTGATGCGATGATCGCGAAGCTGCAGGCTCAGATCCGGGAGCTGCAAGCCATTACAAACCCTCAGCCTGTGTTTAACTGCGTGTACCCTGCACAAATGATGGCCTTGGCTGTTTACATTATCTTGTGCGGCGGTTCATTGCGCTGTGCGGCGGCCACGGCTGGCTTTTATGCCGAGATGATGGGCTGGCCCTATTCAGCCCCGAGCTGGAAGACGGCCAGCAACTGGGTACAGCGCTGTGGGCTGCACGCGCTGAAGCTGACGCACGGCCTTAAGGGCGAATACGTGGGGATACTGGACGCCAGTATCCAAATCGGGAAGGAGCAGCTGCTGTTGCTGTTGGGCGTCAAAGCCGATGCTGCTTCTCAGGAGCGCCCCCTATGCATAGAAGATGTCAGCGTACTGGGTATGGAAGTCCAATCGTCCTGGACGGGCGCGGCAGTAGCGGATTTTATCCGGCGCAATATGCGCCTGCGCCCTGCGGCTACTCTGAGCTACGTTATCTGCGACCAGGGAACCAATTTATTGGCGGCATTGAAGTCTTTGGGCTTGCCCTGGGTCAGCGACTGCAGCCACGTGATGATGAACCTGGCCAAAGCGCTGTTTAAAGACGATGCGGCACTGAGCCGCCTGTGCGCCAAGGTTGGTACGCTGCGCCAACAACTGGCGCTGACAGATTGGTCGTTCGTGTTGCCGCCCAGCCTGCGCGATAAAGACCGTTTTTTGCGGATTTTCACGTTGGCAGAATGGATGGGCCGTATCGACGGCTACTGGCCGGCACTCCCAGCCTCTATGCGAGCCAAGCTTTCATTTTGCCGGGGCGTTTGGCTCAGGCTTCGCCTAAGCCAGTTTTACAGCCTGCTCGTCATTACGGCCAGTGTACTCAAAAGCCGCGGGCTAAGCTTGGACAGCTACGCGGAGTGGCGCGCGGAAGTCGACGATTACCGCATTACCCAACACGTTATGACCCGCCAGGCTACCGCTTTTATTGCTGCGATGGCCGCCTACTTTGCCGCCTATGCTGGCCGGTACAACCAGGGCCGGCCTTTGCTCTGCTGCTCTGACATCATCGAGAGCATCTTCGGGCGCTACAAGAACAAAGGGGGCATGAAGGCGATCAGTGCCGATGTGTTGTCCATCGCCCTGTACAACCAGCCTATCAGCCCGCAATTCATCCAACAGGCTATGCGGGCAGTCACCGGGCCGCAGCTCCAAGAGTGGCAAAACGACAATATCTGCCATAACAGATTTGGCCTGCGCAAAAGAATGGAAAGGGAGCTCAAAAGCGGGGAGGGCTAAAGGGCTCAGATTACACACCCTATACTAAATGCGTATTCCACAGTATCTCTACTTTTTCAATAACATTAAGAAAACTTGAATTAGTCTTGTAAGTAGATACGACTTCTTTAGAGGATAAACTATTGGGTCTCACCATTTTTATGATTATATGGTAACCATTATTACTTCCAGTTTGAACAACCCAATCATAGGTTGAAGGCAATTCCAATAAACTCAAAATGTATTCTATTACTCTTATGTCCTTACATCCATCAATATCTATGCCTACTAGATTATCTACTCCTGTGATTGTTCCAACACCAACAGCATTAATCCAATCATAAGAGAAAAACTCTTTTTCACTTTGACTTTCTTTCAACAAATGCTTCCATTCATGGCATGGGTGTTTTAGAATATCTTTAAAAAACTTATTTTGCTCATTTACATATCCTGCGATACATGTAATATTTAAACCCATTGCCTTAAATAATTTTGCGGCTTCATAGATTTTCAGGTTATGTGAATTCACTAAATCATCTGAAGTTGATAACTTAACACCAACTTTTTGAATTGATTGATCCAGTTGAATAATAGCTCGTTTCTCCATCAGGTTAACGCTTTAGTAATTCTAAATGAGCAAGTAACTTTTTCTTTTGCTCTTCGAAGTAAAAATTCCAATCGTCAATCGCTTCAATCTTTTTGTAAGTCTCACTCTCTTTTAACTCATTTATTTCTTCTTCTAGTTTCTTAATTTTAAGTTCTAGAATTTCACTTTTTGAATTTAGGTAATCTATTTCTATGAAATTTTCAGTTTTCTTTCCTATATCCCAAATTCCCGATTTCAATCCTTTCAAAATTGCTTTAACTCTGTCAATATCATTATTTTTGTAAGCTTGGTTTAGTTCATTGAAAACTCTTTTTGCAACATTTTTAAAATCCGCTGAAACCTTGTCTGGGTGACAAATAAATGTAGCTTCTCTGTAATACTTCTTTAACGATTTTAGCTCGTCATCATTTAATCCTTTGTTATTTGAATCTTCAATTCTTCGAATGTTGTTTTCAAATACATTCTTATACTTTTCAAATTTTTCATTAGCTTCATTGAGTTCCTCTTCTGAGGCAAGTCCCTTAAGATTATCTTTTTCGATTCTTATTTTTCGAAAATATAGAATATCCAAAATGATTTGACCTAATTCCTTGTCGTGCTTATCTTCGAATGCTTTAATATTTTTAAGTATTTCTATTTTCCTTTGCTCTAAATATACTATTTGATATTCAAGTATCAATATCCTGTTTCTTAACCTGAGAGTATTAGGGTCCCTGTACTTGTCTAGATCAAATATTTGAGTACCGATTAAAGTCTCATCAATTTCTTTCTTGTTTCCATAGCGATAGAGTATGTTTTGAAACTCAAATATAAATTCTTGTATTACTTGGAAATTGTCCTTGATTATTGTAACGTTTTCATAATTATTTCTCGCTTTTTTACTCCAATTATAAGATCCAGTAATCAGAGCTATTCCATCAATAACGCAAAATTTATTGTGCATCAATCTTTGAGAATTATCAGTTTTCCCACCAAAAATCAAAGTGCCGCCCTTATCAAGGTAATTCTTAAAGTTTAACCCAAAAGTTCCTTTGTTTATCTCGTCATCAGCTAAAATAACTTTTACATTTACACCTCTATCCAAAGCAGACTCTAAAACAGCTAAAAGTTCAGGATCAGTAAACCATGCAACTGCTATATATATGTATCTTCTTGCTTTTTCAAGTTCTATTATTATCTTCTTTTGAATTCCACTGAAAATTGCTTCTATTTCCATTTACTCAATAGTATGAAATTGCTCATTCAAGAAGTGTACGAAAAACAGACACGATTGTTACTTCGGAATCTATAATTGCGCCGAACGTCCAGCGCATGGGCAGTAGCGGTGATTAACCGCTATTGCCTATGCGCATTGTTAGGCGGCGTTTTTCTGATTAAACGCTTTTTTTTTGATTCAAAATTCCAGTCCTTCGTTTTTTCTAGGAAACTTTCAAGTTCAGTAATATAAACCCAATAATTGTTATGAAAACCTTTTTTAGGTGATTGAATTAAATCGCGTAAAATAAATCCAAATAAACGTTGAACCTCAAACCATTTGGTGATTTCTACAAAGTCTAAGTTTTTCAATTCTTCAGTAAGAGATTCATTCCTTTTAGTATTCTTTCTATTCAATGCGTTAACCCATTGACCATGAGCCAGCTTATTTCTGATTAAGCTCGGTGGTTCCAGGTATTTATCAATGATTTCATATAGTTTGATCCTCCTATTTTGGATATCCTTATTTTTTTGCCAATTTCCCACCTTAGATAAAGCAATTTGAATCATTTTTTTCCAAGCCGGAATGATACCACTATTATTTTTAGTTTCCTTTATTTCTTTAATCTCAGTTGAATTAAAGCTATCTGGAGTATGTAAAATCTGAATAAATTGAGCTTCCGAAAATGTACAAAAAAGTAAGCCCAATAATTTTGTTTTCATCTCGACTTGGGTCATGTCCTTTTTCCTGATGTAGAAATTTATATCTTTAACTAAGTTTGATTTCACTTTACCTAACTCTCTAACGTTTTCACTTTGTACTAAATACAGATCGTAAACTTCTCTTCTTTCCATTTCCTTAAATAAATAAGAGGGGGGGGTGGGAATCGAACCCACATCCATAACCAAAAAATTGGCTACGTGCATTAGGCCATATTATGCTACCCCCATGTTATGTTTTAAATCTCGATGGATTGACTTTCAAGTTCGTTAAGTTCTTTGATTACCACTATAGCAGGTAAATCAATGTATTTATCTTTATAAATCGCTAGGCTTTCATCAGGAAATAATTTATCAAAGGCATATTCCTCTAATTTCCATTCAAAATAAGCCTTTTCTTTTGCATCTGTAGCTTTCCTAACATGTGCTATTAGTATTGCTCCAGTTTCTTTTCCATTAGAATCATAAATTTTACGGATTACAACTTTAAATGTTGTCATATTTGATGATTTTTTTTATTTTTCAAACTAATGCCGCCTAACATGAGCATATCAACGAAATCGTTGATATATCCATAATAGCCCCCCGTCTCCCATGCGTTTATAATCGTTTACAAACGGCCTCGCTCCCCACCGCAGGCTCGCATCCCAAGTTAAACAACTCCTGCGAAAACGACAATGTCGTTCCTGAAAAATCCTCTCCGGCCTCCTCGCAGCAGGCCCGGCCTTTGAGGACGGGCCAGGCCACTGGACATTTTGGGGGCTACTTGTGTAAAGGTGTGAAAGTGTAAACGTGTAAATGATTGGGAGCCAATTTCTTTTACACCTTTACACGCTTACACTTTTACACGGGCCAGAAAATGTCTAGTGGTGTACCGTAAACCATCAAAAATGAATGTTTCCGCCGCCAGGGAGGCCCTGAAAAAATACTTCGGCTACGACACTTTCCGCCCCATGCAGGCGGAGATCATCGAACGGCTCTACCAGGGCAAGGACGCCCTGGTGCTCATGCCTACCGGCGGCGGCAAATCCCTCTGCTACCAGATACCGGCCATCACCCTGCCGGGGGCCGCCGTGGTCGTCTCTCCCCTTATATCCCTCATGAAGGTCCAGGTGGAAGGCCTGCGGGCCAACGGCGTGCGCGCCGCCTTCCTGAACAGCAGCCTCAACGAGATGGAACAACGGCAGGTAGAAGACGCCTTTTTCAACGGCGAGCTGGACCTCCTCTACGTCTCGCCGGAAAAGCTGGCCTCGCAGAACTTCATCCCGCTCCTGAAACGGGCCCCCGTCAACCTCTTCGCCATCGACGAGGCCCATTGCATCTCCGCCTGGGGCCACGACTTCCGGCCGGAATATACCCAGATGCGTTTCCTGAAAGCGGAATTCAAATCCGTGCCGGTCATCGCCCTGACTGCCACGGCCGACAAGCTCACCCGCAGGGACATCATCAGCCAGCTCCGGCTGGACAACCCGGAAGTCTTCATCGCCTCCTTCGACCGCCCCAACCTGAGCCTGGAGGTGCGCCCCGGGCAAAAGCGCCGCGAACAGATCATCCGCTTCATCCGGAAACGCCCCAAACAGCCAGGCATCGTCTACTGCCTGAGCCGCCGCGGCACCGAAGAGCTGGCGGAAAAGCTGCGCGACGCGGGCATCGACGCCGCCCACTACCATGCCGGCATGGACGCCGGGGAGCGCACCAAAGTGCAGGAGGATTTCACCAACGACAACACCCTGGTGATCTGCGCGACGGTGGCCTTCGGCATGGGCATCGACAAATCCAACATCCGCTGGGTCATCCACTATAACCTGCCCAAAAATATCGAAAGCTACTACCAGGAGATCGGCCGCGCCGGCCGCGACGGCGCCAAAGCCGACACCCTGCTGTTCTACAGTTACCAGGACGTGATGATGCTGGAGGATATCCTGAAGAAAAACGAAAGCGACATGCTGGACGTCAAGATTGCCAAGCTCGGCCGCATGCGGCAGTACGCCGAAGCGGTGGGCTGCCGCCGGCGCATCCTGCTCAGCTATTTCAGCGAAGACACCCAAAAGGACTGCGGCAATTGCGACATCTGCCGCAACCCGCCCCAAGCTTTCGACGGCACCGTCATCGCCCAAAAAGCCCTCTCGGCCATCTACCGACTGCGCCAAAGCGCGGGCATGACCACCGTGGTCGACGTGCTGCGCGGCTCCGGCAAAAAAGAGATTTTCGAACGCGGCTACCACGAGATCAAAACCTACGGCGCCGGCAGCGATATCCCCTTCCTGGAGTGGCAGCACTATCTGCTGCAGCTGCTCAACTACGGCTACATCGAGGTCGCCCACGACCAGAATGGCGTGGTCAAGCTCACGCCCGCCAGTCAGAGGGTGCTGTTCGAAGACGAAAAGGTACAGCTGGTGCGCTTTGCCACTATCCGGGAGCGGCAACAGGCAGAAAAAACCAGGGCCCAACAGGCCACCAAACCACAGCGCGTGCGCGACGAGCTGTTCAAGAAACTGCGGCAACTGCGCAAACAACTGGCGCAGGAACGCGGCGTGCCGCCCTATATCGTCTTCAACGACGCCACCCTCGAAGAAATGGCAGCTACCCGGCCCATGACCGACGAGGAAATGAAGAACGTCAACGGCGTTGGCGAGCGCAAGCTCCAACTCTACGGCAGCTACTTTATCGACGCCATCATCGAATTCGTGGGGCCCGCCGGCAACCAGGGCAAAACCTCCACTTATCAGGTCACCTACGAGATGTACCAGCGGGGGCTGGCCGTCGAGGAGATCGCCCGCAAACGGCAGATGGGCGCCTCCACCATCTACTCCCACCTGGCTATCCTCTACGAGCAGGGCTACGACATCGCCCTGGAGGAAATGGTCAGCCCGGCGGAAGTGGACAAGGTGCTCAAATCCCTGCGCTACCTCCAGGAACCTTACAAGCTGAAAGACATCTACGACTACCTGGGCGAACAGGTGCCCTACCACCGGATCCGGCTGGCACTGGCGTATGGGAAGCGGGAAGAGGAAAGGGGGTGAGCGGGAAAGGGGTTGTG
>JAGFJD010000662.1 GCA_024102975.1 Phaeodactylibacter sp.
CTTTTGGAACCTCACTTTGCCATTTTTCCGCCCCGTAGCGCTGCTATGGGGCGGAAAAATGCCTTCGTGAGAACCCAAAATCTGACATTTTCGCCTCAAAAGCACCACCTCCAAACATGCTCTTAAAGCTAAAGCGGAATTTGCGAAGTAAATAACTTCTCCGTCAAGAAGAAAAAGGCGGACTTCCGTTTTTTTCGCTATTTACAGCTGGAAAAATATAAGTTTTATACGGGCCTAAGCCAGGAATAGATACCTGTCCGGAAAGGCACAAGCACCATAGATCAGAAGATAAGCGCTGAAAACAGCAAGATCAGCCCCGGATATCAGTCACCTCGCGAGGTTTGGAGGCCTGCTTTATCCCGGCTGGCCTTTTTGTGTTTTATCCGAAATCCAAAACAGGAAAGAGGCGGAAACCAAGCTTTCCAATAACATCGATGTAAAACCATTTGTCGATTTAGTCCAGCTATTTGCCGGATCAGGGCCTGGCTTATCACACCCAGACCGCAAAGATGTCTTTGCCCTTATAAGTTATGGCTTTTTGCTCCCAGGCTTTTTCCTTTCGGTTGTCAAAAACAATCAGGAATCCCTCGTTAACGCCGTGAATATCCAGGTATTCCGCCAGTTGATCCAGCCCCTTTTCGTGGGCCTTGGGGCCATACCAGCGTTTTAGTTCCACAATGTACCGATGCTGAAAGAAGGTGACGATGACGTCCAGGCGCTTTTCCATAGAAGCCTGCACTTCTTTAAAGGTATAGCCTTTACCATTTACAATCGGCGCGAAAAAGGAAAGAAAGATCAGCCGGCCCTGCTCTTCCAGAAAATCCTTGTTTTTGGTACTATATTGCTCTTTCATGAATTGCTGGAATTTAAGCAACACCCGCTTCATATCCAGGGCGTTGTTTTCCAGCAGAAAATGTCCGCTGTACAAATAATTGGTATCAATATTAGTCAGGGCTTTGGAAGCCATATAGTTGTAAATCAGTTGCTCGTAGATCCGGTTGTGGATCTTCACGTTGCCGTTGGGGTTGAAGACGCCGTACAACACCCCCTGATGAATCGTCGGGTTATGTTGATTAAATGGAATTTCATCCCCATCAATAATGACACGATAAACCAGGCCGTACAGGTCGCTGTTGTTCTCCAAATTTTTGATAAGGCTGTCAAAATTGGTATTGTTCTCTTTTAAAAGCAATTGAACGGCTGCCTGCAGTATGTCGACCGTCCATTTTTTTTCCACCTTGTCGGGGAGTATGTCTTCCGCAATCGTTTTACATAATTTGCTGACCAAAAACGGATAACCCGATGTGTAGTAATATAATTGTTCGGACAAAACAGGAATATCCATTGATACGCCTTCCGTCTTACTATAGTCTTTTAGCATAGGCGCTATTTCGGCCGGATTAAAACTCATCCTCACTTTAAAATCAGCGGCAATATTCCAGGGGCTATTGTATTGGCTGTCTTTAGAATCACGGATTTTGTATTTTAAGCTTTTAATATCATGTACCCCGGCCAGGACAATGCTGTGGAAAGTGGCGTGCTGCGGTTTGAAACGGGACAGATATTTGGTTCGCAACATGCCCAGAAAACTCAGGAAAGGTTCATAGTTGCTGCTGGCGTCTACTTCGTCTATGATGAGTACCGGTTTTTGGTTAATCCGGTGGACAAGCCTGGTAATAAATTTGGATAAACTCCCCATGTCCACCACCGTCGGCCTTTCTGCTTCCAGGAATGAGGATAAGTCTTTCTGCTGAAACTCAAGAAAATCCGCCAGTTGATTCACAAACATCTGTGCAAACGCCCGGTCCGACTGATGCCATTGCTCGTCAATGCCTTGAAAATTCATTTCAACAGGCAGGTAGCCTTCGAGTTTTCTCAGTTCTTCTCCCAGCAGATAGAGGGCGGTCGTCTTTCCGTACTGGCGGGGGCGGTTGATGACAAAATATTCTCCCCCCTCGACCATGGCCATGATCTCCTTCATTTTTTGGGAGGTATCCATCATGTAGTGCATGGAAGGATAGCAAACCCCGGTAATGTTAAACTTTTTCTTCATGGCCCGTGCGTTTGCCCAAAAATACAGGATTTATTTTTGATGTTCATTCTGGTTTGCATAGCAAGGCATTCGCATACGTCGAGGGGAGCGGCAATCCTTAATCGATCGCCGGCGTATCGATCTTAGCCAGGGCCGCCTCGATCTCTGCGCTGGTGATCTCGTGTTTTTCCAGGTTGCCGCTGAGGTAGTTCTCGTAGGATGCCAGGTCGAAGTGGCCGTGGCCGCAGAGGTGGATAAGGATGGTGCGGCTGACGCCCTCTTCCTTGCACTTTTCCGCCTCCCGGATGGCTGTGGCGATGGCGTGGTTAGTCTCCGGCGCAGGGATGATGCCTTCGGCCCGGGCGAATTTCACGCCGGCTTCGAAGCATTCCACCTGGTCGTGGGCAATGGCCTCGATCAGTTTGTCCTTCAGCAGTTGGCTGACCACTACCCCGGCGCCGTGGTAGCGCAGGCCGCCGGCATGGATAGGCGCGGGCACGAAGGTATGTCCCAGAGTATACATGGGCAGCAGGGGCGTCATGCCCACCGTATCGCCAAAGTCGTAGCGGAAGACGCCGCGGGTCAGCTTGGGGCAGGATGCCGGCTCGCTGGCGATGCAGCGGATGTTGCGGCCTTCTTCCAGGTTGAGGCGCAGGAAGGGGAAGCTGATGCCGGCGAAGTTGGAGCCGCCGCCGAAGGGCGCCACTACGATGTCCGGCATGTCGCCCGCCTTTTCCATCTGGATGACGGCTTCCTGGCCGATTACAGTCTGGTGCATCAGCACGTGGTTGAGCACGCTGCCCAGGGCGTATTTGGTGTTGTCGTCGGTAGCCGCCCGCTCCACGGCCTCGGAGATGGCGATGCCGAGGCTGCCCGGCGAGTCGGGGTTTTCTGCCAGGATCTGGCGGCCCGCCTGGGTCAGGTTGGTCGGTGAAGCGTACACCCTGGCGCCCCAGGTGTTCATCATGATCTTGCGATAGGGCTTCTGGTTGTAGCTGATCTTCACCATGTACACCTCGCATTCGATGCCGAAGTGCTGGCAGGCGAAGCTCAGGGCGCTGCCCCACTGCCCGGCGCCGGTCTCGGTGGTGATGCGCTTCACGCCTTCCTGCTTGTTGTAGTAAGCCTGAGCGATGGCGGTATTGGGTTTATGAGAGCCGGACGGGCTCACCCCTTCGTATTTGTAGTAAATTTTGGCAGGGGTGTCCAGCATTTTTTCCAGCTCATAGGCCCGGTACATGGGCGTTGGGCGCCAGAGCTTGTAGGCGTCCCGGATCTCTTCCGGGATGTCGATCCACTTGTCGGTAGCCACCTCCTGTTTGATGAGTTCCATGGGGAAGAGGGGCGCCAGGGCTTCCGGCCCGATGGGCTGCTTCGTGCCCGGGTGCAGCGGCGGAAGGGGCTTGTTGGGCATGTCGTGGACGATGTTGTACCACTTTTCCGGTATCTCTTTCTCGGTGAGCAAAATCTTGCGGTTCTTCATAGAGCATTTGAGTTTGAGGGATGGTTAGGAAATGCCGGATTAAGCAACATTAAAAAAATAAGTTCGGCGTCAATGCCTTGTGGTGAAGGCCGTTGCCCCGGGGAGACCGTCGGCCTTCGCCACAAGGCATTGACTCAATATGTCGAACTTATTTTTTTAATCACTACTAAGGTAGGGATTTTGTGTCTACTTACCGCATAGTCCACATCAGATAATGTGCCGGGAACGAAGTTCCAGGGCAGTTATTTTCCTGCCGGGAGCAGGATGTGGTTGCTGGATCCCTTCGACAAGCTCGGGGTCAGGTTCGTTGGCAATCAACGGCTTAGGGGCTGCGAATGAGCAATAACCAGGCCCACCCCGAGCCGGCCGGGGAGAACCTATAACTGCGCAGGGACTCCATGAGGCAAACCCCGTTTCTATTCCCTTGCGGCTTTCCGGCCCATAAAGGTAAAATACTCCCAAACGCCACCGTAGGCGGCCTGCACTTTGCTGTTCACCGTTTTGAACTCACGCTTCAGGAACGGCAGCAGGTGCCCGTCCATGCGCACGTGGTGGTTGCCCATATGCCCCTTCAACCATGAAAAACGGGAATCGTGGAAGTCAACAACCAGGATGATGCCCCCGGGGCGGAGGTCCTCTTTTGCCTGCCGGATGATTTGCTGCCAATGGGGGTTGATCATGGTAAGAGAATAGGAGAAGAGGATGGCGTCCATCTGGCCGTTGAATTGACGGCTGCCGGAGGTGTAAGGTTCTTCCAGCAGCTCCACGCGATGCCAGAATTTAGCCGTCGCTTTATTCGCCTTGTCGATCATGTGGGGCGAAACATCCAGGCCGGTGATGGAGGCATTGGGCAGCCAGCGGGCCAGTTGTTTCAGGTTGTATCCCGTGCCGCAACCCACTTCCAGGATGTTCACCTTTGCTTCAATGGGAAAGGGTAGTTGCCGGATCGCCTGCCTCCTGCCAAAGAGGAAAGCCCAGCGGGTGGCATCGTAGAACTTTGACTGGAGGGTGTAATAGCGCTCAATGACGCGGTTTTGTTCTTCGATGCTACGGATCTGGGTACCAGTCATTATGTCAGCATTTTTGTGCATATGCCGCCGCCGGGCCGGGGTATCCCCACAACAGGCATTGGTAATTGTTGTAGAAAGCCAATTTATTAATGGCTAATATATTGATTTTATTATAAACTATATTTGTTTTTTTTAATTTTTCTCTCTTCCTCCCAACCGACAATCTCCGGAGGAACCGTGAACACGCACAAAGGTAATACCTGACCGCTCCGGCTGCCCCTTCAACATATTATCAAAAAACCAATTTTTTGTAAACTGTTTGTAAATGGATTGATCGGTTATCCGGCTGCCTGCGGGCGCGATTCCTTTTTGTACCCCCTTGCTCGGTTTCAGGCCTTAGGCTATAGGTTCCCCAGCTCCGCCTTTGGCCCGGCCAGGTGCCGGGCTTTTTCTTTCAGGAACCGGTAAATTTCCAGCTGCGCCCGCACCGGTTGTTCCCCGTCCTTTTTGTAGGCGTTGGTTTGCCCCGCATCAATCCGCCGGGCCTTGGTGTTGTCCCGGAGCTGGAGGGCGATGATGTGGCGCAGTTCCCGGTAGACGGCCTCGTCGAGGATGGGCATGACGGCCTCCACGCGGTGGTCGAGGTTTCGGGTCATCCAGTCGGCGGAGGCGGTATACATGACTTCCCGGCCGCCGTTGCCGAAGATGTACACCCGGGCGTGTTCCAGGAAGCGGTCCAGGATGCTTACCGCCCCGATGTTCTCGCTCAGCCCCTCCACGCCCGGCACCAGGCAGCAGATGCCGCGGATGATGAGCTGTATTTTCACGCCGGCCTTGCTGGCCTCGTACAGCTTTTCGATCATGGCGGGGTCTTCCAGGCTGTTCATCTTCAGGATCATGTAAGCTTCCCGTCCGTTGCGGGCGTGGTCCATTTCCCGTTCGATCAGGCCGGCGAAGCGCTCCCGGGTGGTGAAGGGGGAAACGAACATGTTTTCACACCGGGGGAGGAGCACCTTTTTTTCCAGCAGCATAAAAATCCGGGCGACCTCATCAGCCAGGCGCGCATCGCCGGTCAGCAGGGCGTGGTCGCCGTACAGCCGGGCCGTTTTTTCATTGAAGTTGCCGGTACCCAGGAAGGCGTAATTTCTAAGGCCATTTTCTTCCTCCCGCTGGATGAGCAGCAGCTTGGTATGGACCTTGATGCCCGGATAGCTGTAGAACACATCGGCGCCCGCCTTGTCGAGTTGTTCCCCCCAGTAGATGTTGGACTGTTCGTCGAAGCGCGCCTTGGCTTCGATGAAGGCGGTGACCTGCTTGCCGTTCTCCCTGGCTTTGAGCAGGGATTCGACGATGGCCGACCGGGAGGCTACCCGGTAGAGCGTGATCTTGATGCTCGCCACCCGGGGGTCAGCGGCTGCCTCGGCGATCAGTTTCGGCACGTAGTCGTACTTCTGGTACGGAAAGTGCAACATGGCGTCTTTCCGGGCCAGAAACGGGAGGAGTTGCTCCTGCCCTTCCAGTTCCGGATGCGGCAACGGCGGCATAGGCGGGTCGTGCAGGGCGGGGTTTCCGGTGGGGTCAGGAAAGGTGAAGAAGTCGTTGAAATTGTGGTACCGGGCGCCGGGGATGAGGTCGTCCTTGCTCAGGCCCAGCAAATCCCGAAGGCGTTTCAGCAGATCCGCAGGCATATCAGAATCATAGAGGAAGCGGGTAGGCGATCCGACGTTGCGTTTTTCCAGGCTCTTCCTGAGCTTGTCCAGCAGGTCGCCGGAGTACTCGTCGTCGATATACAGCTCGGCGTCGCGGGACAGCTTGATGGCGTAAGCGCCCAGGAAGGGCTGGCCCACCAGTTCCTCCAGGTTGCAGCGGAGGATGTCGTCCAGGAAAGTAATATAGTGGCCCTGGCCGCCGGAAGGCAGTGCGACGAACCGGGGCAGGTTTTCGGAAGGGATGTCCACCAGGGCGAGTTGATCGGAACCCTCCAGTTCGATGACGAAGTAGAGGCCCCGGTTGTGGAGGAAGGGCGCCTCGTCGTCCGGCCCCAGAAAAATGGCCTGGGTATGGGGGTAAATTTTCTCAAAGAAGAAGCGCCGGGCAAAAGCCTGCTGTTCTTCGGTGAAGTCGGTATCCCGGGCCAGGCGGATGCCCTGCTCTGCCAGTTCGGGCAGGATTTGTCCGCGGAATATTCTGCCGAAAGCCTCCTGTTGTTCGTGTACGATACTGCGGATTTGCTTCAGCTCCTTTTTGGGCCTGACCTCGAGGTCGAGTTTGCGGCGGTCCTTTTTCCGGAGTTCCCTGAAGCTGCGCAGGGAGGCCACCCGCACCCGGAAGAACTCGTCGAGGTTGGAGCTGTAAATGGCCAGGAACTTGATGCGCTCGTAAAGGGGGACGCTTTGGTCCTGTGCTTCCTGCAGCACCCGGTGGTTGAAAGAGAGCCAGCTGAGGTCGCGTTTAGTCAAATCCGCTTTTTCCATCTATTTTGATTGATTGCTGAATGTAAAGCCGGGCAAATTATGGCTTAACAGGCTACAAATAAAAAAAACTGCGTTAACTCCCGGTTAATTATTTCCACTGAAACCTTTTTTGGCCGGCCCGCAACGGCCGCACTTGGTCTCCGGCCCGGAAAAAGCCTAAATTAATCTATTGTTTACCTATAGTAAAACGAAGGTTAAAAAAGTTGTGCTAAATTTACCATAGCATCCCGGCCGATTATCCATCACTCAAACCTAGTTATATGAAACATCTTCAACTCCTCCTTGTTTTTATTGCGATACTTCCCGCTAGTATCACCAGCCTTCACGCCCAGGTCACCACGGCTACCCTTACCGGACTCATCGTCGACGACGAGGGCAACCCGCTTGACGCCGCAACGGTGGTCGCCATCCACCTGCCTTCCGGCACCCAATACGGCACCACCACGCGGGAAGACGGCCGGTTCACCCTGCCCAACCTGCGGGTGGGCGGGCCGTACACCGTCGAAGCCAACTACCTGGGTTACGACCCCGGCAAGGTCGAAGGCATTTTCCTGAGCCTGGCCCAGAAACTTACGGTCGACCTCGACCTGAAGAGCAGCGCCCTGGAGCTGGAAGAAGTGGTGGTGCAGGCCAATGCGGACCCCCTGCTGAACAGCGACCGCACCGGCGCCGCCACCAACATCACTTCCGACCAGCTGCGCCGGCTGCCGACCATCTCCCGCTCCGCCGCCGACTACTACCGCCTGACGCCTTCATCGGACGGCAACTCCTTCGCCGGCCGCAACGACCAGTTCAACAACTTCTCCCTGAACGGGTCCATCTTCAACAACCCCTTCGGCCTGGACGCCGCCACGCCCGGCGGCCAGACCGACGCCCAGCCCATCTCCCTGGACGCCATCGACCAGATCACCGTCTCCGTAGCCCCCTACGACGTCACCCAGGCCGGCTTTACCGGCGCCTCCATCGACGCGGTGACCAAGAGCGGCACCAACGATTTCAGCGGCACGGTTTTCGGGTTCTACCGCAACCAGGACATGACCGGCTCTAAAGTCAGCGGCACGGACATTGTCGTCCCGGAACTGCGGCAATTCCAGGCGGGATTCAGCCTGGGCGGCCCCATCATCCGCAACAAGCTCTTCTTCTTCGTCAATGCTGAGGTCGAGCGGCGCGAGGACCAGGGGTCCAACTTCGTCGCCGCCCGCCCCGGCATCGGCGGCGAGAACGTTTCCCGGGTAGAAGCCCAGGACCTGGAGCTGGTTTCCAATACCCTGCGCGATGCCTTCGGCTACGAAACCGGCCCCTATGAAGGCTATATCCACAATACCGACAACGAAAAGGGCATCGTCAAGCTGGACTGGGTCATCAACAACCAGCACAGCCTCACGGCCACGTACAATTTCCTTAACGCCTCCAAGGAAAAGCCGGCTCACCCCTCCGCGCTCGGGCGCCGCGGGCCGGACGCTACCACCCTGCAGTTCTTCAATTCCGGCTACCAGATCAACAACGTCATCCACTCCGGCATCGTCGAACTGCGGTCCATCTTCGGCAACTGGGGCGCCAACAAGCTGCAGGCCGGCTACACAGCCTTCCGCGACTCGCGGGATCCCTTATCCGCTCCCTTCCCGGTACTCAACATTAACCGCGACGGCATCCGCTACATCGTTGCCGGCCACGAGCCGTTCTCCATCCACAACCGGCTCGACCAGGACGTGTACCAGGTGACGAACAACTTCAACCTTTACCTCGGCAACCACACCCTCACCATCGGGTCTTCCCTGGAACGTTTCAACTTTGACAACTCCTTTAACCTGGGCGTATACGAACCCTTTGGTGTTCCTTATGACGGCGGCACGTTCGGCCCGGGCTTCGCCAGCGTGCAGGATTTTGTCAGTTTCGTCAACGCCGGCGGCATGAACCCGGTCGTGGACCATGCCCGCAACCTGTTTGAGACGAACAACATGCAGGTCACCGAAGGCGTGCCCGGCTACGAGGGCACCGGCTGGGCACTGGCGGAGACCAACGTCGGCCAGTGGGGCGTTTACCTGCAGGACGAAATCCTGGTCGGCAATGACTTCAAGCTGACCCTCGGCCTGCGCATGGATATGCCCCTGTATTTCGACACCGATAAAAAAATCCAGGAAAACATCAACCGGAAGGGCGGGGTTTACGATGCCGTCGACAATCCCGGGGCGGGGTATAACCCGGCGATTACCTGGTACGACACCGACGGCAACCCGGTCATGTTCGACCATACCCAGCTTCCGGACAATACGCCCCTGTTCTCCCCGCGCCTCGGTTTCAACTGGGACGTGCTGGGCAACCGCAGCCTGCAGCTGCGCGGCGGCTCCGGCCTGTTCTCCGGCCGCTTCCCCTTCGTCTGGATCGGCAACCAGGTGGCCAACCCGGACTGGTTCTTCTACACCATGACCTCCCCCGATTTTCAGTTCCCGCAGGTGTGGCGCAGCAACCTCGGCATTGACAAACGCTTCGGCAACAGCTGGATCATCTCCGGCGACCTGATCTACACGCAGGACATTAACGGCATGATGGTCAGGAACTACGGGCTACGGCCTCCGACGGACAGGCTGGGCAGCGTCGACGACCGGCCGGTTTACGACAATGCTCAAAAAGCAATGCACGAAGTGGCCCCCGGCTTCTTCATTCCGGTCAACGGCTATGTCTTCACCAATACGGACGTCGGCTACTCCCTCAACGCCACCGTCCAAATCCAGAAAACCTTCCGCAACGGCTATTACGCCAGCCTGGCCTACAACTACCTCGACGCCAAAGACGCCAGCTCCATCGAAGCGGAAATCTCGGGCGACGCCTACGACCGCAACCCGGCGATCAACCACGTCAACATTCCCAGAGAGACGCCCTCCCTATACGGCAACCGCCACCGCTTCGTCGGCTCCGCCAACAAGCGCTTTGAGTACGGCGGCGGAACCTGGGCCACCACCGTTGCCCTGTTCTTCGAGTATGCCCGGGGCGGCCGGTTCACTTATACCTATTCGGGGGACATCAACAACGACGGTTCGGGCCTCAACGACCTGATCTACATCCCCACGGAAAGCGACCTGCAGCAGATGCAGTTCTCCGGCGCAACACAGGCAGAGCAGGATGCCCAGCGCAACGCCCTGGCCGCCTTCATCGCCCAGGACGATTACCTGAGCAGCAACCGAGGCGCTTATGCCGAGAAGTATGACATCCTCAGCCCCTGGTACAGCCGCTGGGATTTGCGCGTCCTGCAGGACCTCAACCTGAAGGTGGGCCAGCGCACACACACCGTACAGCTCAGCCTGGACATGCTCAACGTCGGCAACTTTATCAGCAGCGACTGGGGCGTCCGCCAGTTGCCGACCAATACCCAGCCCATCGGCGTTACGGTCGACGACAGCAAAATCCCGACGTACAGCTTTGACCCGACGCTGGTATCGACCTTTACGGATGATTTCAGCCTGTTGTCCCGCTGGCAGTTGCAGGCGGGGTTGCGGTATATTTTCTGAAGTATTACGGGCCACTTGAAAGTGGCCCGTCCAAGCAGGAAGGCCATCCCGGATGCGTCCGGGATGGCCCTCTTGTTTTTGCTTATCTGATGCCGCAGCGGCAGCCTAGCCGGCGGCGGCCCCGGTGTTTTCGTGGAGCGCCCGGCCGATAAACCGGAGCATGTGCTTCTTCACGATCTCCCGCACCCGGCGGAACTCTTCGATTTTGCGTTCGTATTCTCCTTCGAAGGCGGCGGGGTCGGGGATGCTGAAGTGGAGTTTTTCTTTGAAAGAAATGCCTTTCAACATTTTCTGGGTGGCTTCATCACAGACCGTGATAAGGTAGTCGAAGTGCTGGCCTCTGAAGACGTCGACCGGTTTGGAGTGCTGGCCGGCAATGTCTATGCTGTCTTCCGCCATAGCCTTCACGGCATAGGGGTTGACGCCATGGCTTTCTAGCCCGGCGCTGAAAATCTCGGCGCTTTGCTGGGTATAGAATTTGAGGTAGCCTTCGGCCATCTGGCTTCTGCAGGAGTTACCGGTGCAGAGCACCAAGATTCTTTTCATGGGAGTGTCGTTTATTGCAAGCTCTTAACGCAAATTTAACACAAATTCCCGTTTTTAAATGCCGAAAACAAAATATCGTTTAATTTTTTTGATATGACTTTTACGCTAGAAAGTAGGGCACCCAATACCCTTGCCTCTGCCGAAGCCACCGCCGCCGTTGCCCTGCAGGCGGAAGGACAGGGTGAGGCCGCCGAAGTAATACCAGTCCTTAAAATCTCCTCCGCGCCGGTAATCGGCCGTTTCGGGGCCAGGGTCTTTGAGGGTGGGGTTGCTCAGGCGGGCGGCCAGTTCTCCGTTGCCCTCCAGGACATCCAGGTAGTTGACTTCGGCGGAGCTGACGTCATCGAGGTGATCCGTAAACAGTTTCCTGCCGCCGAATTCCAGGCCCAGGGTGATCGTTTCGTTCAGCAGGAATTTGACGCCCAGGCCCACCGGCAGGGCCAGTTGCGTCAGCTGGTAAGGGGCTTCGTAGCCGGGCAGCCCCTGCCCTTCCGTTCCGAGGGGTTGCAGTTCGACGTAGTCGCCGTCAAACTGAGCTTCCGGGTTGAAGTGGAAGGCCGCCACCCCTCCGAACAGGTAAGGCATGACGCCCCGGTCCTGGTAGCTGCCCAGTTTGAAGAGGTTGACTTCCCCGGTTAGGGCAAATTCCGTGATGTTGGTGCGGAAGTTGAGGCCGCGGTCTTCTCTGCCGTGGTCCAAATCCGAGGCGGATATCTTACCAAGAGACAGCCCCAGGCGCAGGGCGAAAGCCCGACTGATGTTAAACCGGCCAAAAAAGCCGAAGGCAGGGCTGACATCCTCCACGTAAAGGCCGAACTCCTGGGGGGAGAGGTCTCCGCTGTACAGAGAGCCGCCTGCCATGATGCCGAGTTCGGTGCCCTGGGCGTGCAGGCTGGAATAGACAGGGATGATGAAAGACAGCATAGCGGCAACAAAAAACTTCCTCATAGCTCGATGGGATTAAAAGAGTGTGATTAAACACCCAAGTTAGGCAAAAAACGAATCTCCCGCCTGAAAGGAGCAGGATTTTCGACAGCCTTATAACGCATTCAAGCTGCGAGAAATTACACCCGGCGGCCGGAGTTTGCGAGCAGGTTGTGTCATTGCCGGTGCAGAGCGGCTATGTGCCCTTCAGGAATCTCCCGCAGTTATTGGTTCCCCTCGACTCGCTCGGGGTGAAATTAGTTATTTCCAAACCGGGAACCCAAGCGGTTGATTACCAGCAACAACCAAGGACTGCGCCCGACTCAGGGTGGCGTTAATAACTGCCCCGTTATTTCACCGCCAGGAGCAACATGCCGTTAATCGTTCCCGTCTCTTCGAGCCGGGTAAAATTAGTTATACTGGCGAACGCGTGGTTTTGTCAGGAGCAAAACCAGCGATGCCAGTATATACTGACCCGGCGGGTTTTGTAGCCGACAAAACCTGCCGTGCGTCAGTATGATAACCGGCGCTTTACGCCGATGTCAGGCGTAATAACCAATAACTGATAAGAGCCCCGGAATCTCGTTCTGACAACACTAAGCGACGTGCGATCAATAACTGTCGGTTTTCTAGGAGTGCTTTTTCCTTTATCCTGCGTTGAGGAACCGCCTCCCTTAGCGCTGCTAAGGTCGGGAATGAATGACGTTTACAGTCATCATCGTGACA
>JAGFJD010000666.1 GCA_024102975.1 Phaeodactylibacter sp.
AAAACTCACGTAGCTCCGGCTATGCTCCCCGACACTCTGTGTACGGGGCAGGCTGTTTTTTCTTCCTTGATTAAGTCCAAAATAACTTCGCCTAAGCAACCATTTATTTAAGTTTTCATGTACTAGAACTTTGGGCACAACACCACCTCATCCTCATACTCCCCCAGATAAGCGATGGAAATCTCGATGGCGCCCCTCCGTTCCCGTGGCGTGCCCAGGGCGTTGGTCCGGGCGTCGTAGCTGATGCCGAGCAGGAAGCTGTTGTACTCGATGCCTACCATGCCGACGATTGCGTCGAGGGAGAAGCCGTCGCCCGCGTCGCGCACCGGGCGCACCCAGGCGCCGACGTGCAGGGCGGTGCCGGTGATCTCGTCGACCAGGAAGCGGATATTGCTGCCGGCATTGAGCGCCAGGTGGGGCCCCTGGTTGTACACCAGTGCGCGGGGGTGGAACTGGAGCGACTCCCCGACGGGGATCCGCAGGTTGAGGTAGGCCGAGTACTTGCGCAGCAGGGTGTTGCTTTCTGCCCGGTCGGGATCCTCATCGCTGGCGAAGAAGCTTACTTCGGGTTCAAGGATGTGGTGCAGGGCAGCGCCGGCAAACAGGCCGACGGCGCGCTCGGGCGCGTAGGAATAGTTGAGGCCCACCGCAAAATCGGCGACGGCGAAGTTGTTTTCGGGAAAAATCTCGGCGGTGGGGTTGTCATAGCCCGTAGAGCCGGAAAACTGGTCCTCGAAGAAGAGGTTGCCGTAGCTGAAGTTGCGCTGGGAAATGCCCGCCTGGGCGCCGATGCTCAGGAACTGGTTGTTGCGGGGGCTGAGGGATTTGTGGAAACCGCCGGATATGTTGATCTGGTTGTTGGAATAGCCCACCTCTGGCACCTTGTCGTTGTAAAAAACGACCCCTACGCCGAAGGCGTCCTTGTACCGCTTGCCCACGTTGCGGACGTTGAACCGCAGGTCGATGGCGCCGGCGAAAGTCTTGTAGGGTTCCTGGTCGCGGTAGATCAACGCCACGCGGTATTTGCCGTCAAAGGTGCCGGTGAGCGCGGGGTTGAGCGTCAGGGGAGAGGCGAAGAACTGGGTGAAGTGCTGGTCCTGGGCCTGGCCGGCAATAACGGCGCCCAGGAATAAAAGTATCGGTAAGTATTTCCTCATAAGTCAAAGCTTCGCGCAAATGTAGTGGATAATTTGTAAAGAAGACAACGGACTTTCCCGGATAATTATTATTTTTGATCATAAGCTAGGCCCACATGTCGTACGTAATTTGTCCGGTAAGCATCGTTCCCGTCCGCAACAGTTCTTCGAATAAGAGCGAGATGATCTCTCAGCTCCTGTTCGGCGAGCTGGCTGAAGTGCTGGAAACCAAAGGCCGGCAGTGGGTTAAAGTCCGCTGTGCCTGGGACAATTTCGTCGGCTGGGCCGCCGCCAACCAGCTCAGGCCCGTCACGCCCAGCGAATTTGAGCGCTTCGGCCGCGATTTCGCCTACAGCCTGGAACTGTTCCACACCATCCTCGCCGAAGACTTTTGCGTGCCCATCGTAATGGGGGCCCAGTTGCCCGGCTTTGACGGCATGCGCTTCAGGCTCGAAGACCATTTTTTTACCTTCAGCGGCCAGGCCGTTTTCCCGGAACACATCGAACAGGATACGGATTTCATCCTCAAGATCGCCCGAAAATATCTCCATGCGCCCTTCCTCTGGGGCGGCCGCTCGCCCATGGGCATCGACGCGCCCGGCCTGATCCAGATGGTCTTCAAGCTGGCCGGCATGCAGATGCCCCGGGAAGCCGAGCAGCAGGTCTACCTCGGCGAAGCTGTCGACTTCGTCGAGCAAAGCCGGCCGGGCGACATCGCTTTCTTCGAGAATAAGTCCGGCCGCATCGCCCACTGCGGCATCATCCTGCCCAACCGCGAAGTGCTGCACGCCTACGGGAGCGTCCGCATCGACGCGATCGACCACTTCGGCATTTACAACAAAAAACAAACCCGTTATACCCACCGCCTGCGGGTCGTGAAAAGGATGCTGAAAAGCAAAGCGGTGGAAAAGGAAGCCACCGGCAAGGCCGTGGAGAAGGCGCGGGGGCAGTATGAGTTGTTTTAAGGCAAGGCACCACTTAAAAGCTTGCCCGGCTGAGCAAAACGAGGACGGGTGGCGCCTCCTATACCGCCTGAATAATATCGTACTTCGTCACGATATGCAGCGTCCCCGCCTTGTCTTTGGCGATCACGGCGGGGATCGTCCGGCTGACGTACCGGCTCAGCTGGCTGAACGGCAGGTCTGCCGGCACGACGGGGAAAGGCTCGCCCATGATGTCTCCCACCTTGTTCTCGGAATTGTCGAAGGGGTTTTCCAGCAGGTAGGACAGCACCGCCGTCTCTGTGATGGACCCAACCATTTTATCTCCTTCCATGACCGGCATCTGGGAAATGTCGTGTTCCTTCATGATCCTGAATGCCTGGCGCACCGTGTCTTTCGTGTTGGCGGCGATGAATTGCTGCCCTTTTTTCATGGCCAGGATATCCTTCACGCTCATCTCCCGCTCCAGGAATCCGCGCTCCCGCATCCAGTCGTCGTTAAAGATTTTGCCGACGTAGCGGCTGCCGTGGTCGTGGATCACCACCACCACTACGTCGTCCTTCGTCAGCTTGTCTTTGAGCTGGAGCAGGCCCGCCATGGCGGATCCGGCGGAGTAGCCCAGCAGCAGGCCTTCTTCCCGGGCCAGGCGGCGCGCCATCAGCGCCCCGTCCTTGTCGGTCACCTTTTCGAAATAGTCGATCACTTCGAATTCCACGTTTTTGGGCAGGATATCCTCGCCGATTCCCTCCGTGATATAGGGGTAGATTTCCTTCTCGTCGAACTCGCCGGTCTCGTGGTATTTCTTGAACACCGAGCCGTAGGTGTCGATGCCCCAGACTTTGATGCCGGGGTTTTTCTCTTTGAGGTATTTGCCGGTGCCGGAGATGGTGCCGCCCGTGCCGACGCCGACGACCAGGTGGGTCACCTTGCCGTCCGTCTGTTCCCAGATTTCCGGGCCGGTGGTTTCGTAATGGGCTGCCCGGTTGGAGAGGTTGTCGTACTGGTTGCACCAGTAGGAATTGGGGATTTCCTCGCTCAGGCGGCGCGCCACGGAGTAGTAGGAGCGCGGGTCGTCCGGTTCTACATTGGTAGGGCAGACGATCACTTCGGCGCCGGCGGCCTTCAGCAGGTCGATCTTCTCTTTGGACTGCTTGTCGCTGGTGGTAAAGATGCACTTATACCCCTTCACCGCTGCCGCCAGGGCCAGGCCCATGCCGGTATTGCCGGATGTGCATTCGATGATGGTGCCGCCCGGCTGTATGTCTCCCCTCTTTTCGGCATCTTCCAGCATCTTGACGGCCATGCGGTCTTTGATGGAATGGCCGGGGTTGAATGTTTCCACTTTCATCAATACCAGGGCGGGGATTTCCGCCGTAATCTTGTTGATCCGCACCAGCGGGGTGTTGCCGATGGTTTCGAGTATGTTGTTCTTGTAATTCATGTTATTATGAGGTGTTGCGGCCCTTCCGTTCGCAGGGCAAATGTTGCGGTATTGTGGTGTTGCGGTATTGTGGTGTTGCGGTGTTGCGGCCGGGAGTTATCCGGGGCCGGCCATAAAACCGCAATACCGCAACACCTGAAGTAGTTTCCGCAAAGGTATGCCAAACTTTCCTAACGATGATATTTGACCTTCACGAAAAACCGGGGGTCGATGGCGCCCAGCAGTTTCGCTGCCAGGGGAGAGAGGACGACTACCACCTCGTTGGGGTAAGCCGTAGCCGGTATCTTCCCGATGACTTTCACATAAACAGTGCGATTGGTCATCGGGTTGAGTACTTCGATGATGGAATTGGCCGGCGCTTCGCGGTGCAGGGCGTAGAGGTCGGAATCTTCCTTGCTGTCCTTTTGCCAGAAGGCCACGCCCTGGCAGTCGTACTGCCGTTTGCCGGCCGACTCGAACATGTAAATTTTACGGAGGGCGGCGTTGCGCCGGGCCAGGGGGCCGCCGGCGTGCTGTCGGAGGGTGTCCGGAATGCCGGCTGTGCTGATCCAGCCGACATGCAGTTGCTGGCCTTCCTTCAGCTCGGGGCCGAACAGGTTGTTCCGGGCCATGAGCAATTCGATCGGCATGCGGAAATAGACTTTGGCGATGCGAAAGAGGGTATCCCCTTTTTTGACCACGTAAAAGACCGGCACGTTCTCCATGGGCCGGAAATCCGATTCCATATACCGCTTGATGGCCGCATTGGGAATGGGCACCCGGATGGGCATGCCCACCTGCACCGTCTGCTCCTTCAGGCCGGGGTTGAAATAGTACAGCTCCTCAACCGACAGGCCGTAGAAGCGTGCCAGAGAGTATAGGGTCTGCCTGGGGGCCATGGTGTGCTCGAAGTATTTTTCTTCGAAGGCGCCGATGCTCAGAAATATAGTATCTTTAGCGGTCAGGTAATTCAGGCTGTCGCCCGTTGCCGGCAGCAGGCCCGGAAAAAGCAGGAGCGCGTAGAACAACCATTTTCTCATAGTGTTTCTGGCTTGTTTAGTAGATATCTTATGATAATTTGACACAAATATATGAAAACGATAGGTATCATACCCGCTCGTTTTGCTTCTTCCCGTTTTCCGGGGAAGCCGTTGGCCGACATCGCCGGCAAAACGGTCATCCGGCGCGTTTACGAGCAGGCGCAGCGCGCCCGCCGGCTGGACGAGCTGCTGGTAGCCACCGACGACCACCGCATCCGGGAACACGTGGAGGGCTTTGGCGGCAACGTCGTGATGACCGGCGCCCACCACCGCAGCGGCACCGAGCGCTGTGCTGAGGCTGCTTCCCGCCTGGAGGATGCCACCGCCATCATCAACATTCAGGGAGACGAGCCGTTTATCGCCCCGGAGCAGATCGACCTCGTGGCGGAGCCCCTGGCCCGGAGGCAATCGGTACAGATCAGCACCCTGGCCAAACGGATAGAGCGAGAGGATGAGCTGCACAACCCCAACGTCGTGAAGGTGGTCTTCAACCGGCAGCAGATGGCATTGTATTTCAGCCGCAGCACCATCCCTTTCCTGCGGGATACGCCGCCTTCGGACTGGCTGGCCCATGCAGAATACTACAAGCACATCGGCCTGTATGGGTTCCGCCGGGAAGTGTTGCTGGAACTGGCCGGGCTGGCGCCTTCCCGCTACGAGCGGTGGGAATCGCTGGAGCAGCTTCGCTGGCTGGAAGAGGGCTATTCCATATTTGTCAACCTGACGGATCAGGAAACGATTGGGGTGGATACGCCGGAAGACCTGGCGCGCGCCCTGGCCATGATAAAACCGGAACGATGAATTTTTGCAGCCATTGCGGGTCGGATCAGCTGGAGTTCCGGGTGCCGGAAGGGGACAACCGCCCGCGGTACGTTTGCTCAAACTGCGGCGTCATCCATTATTCCAACCCCAGGATCGTCACCGGCTGCCTGCCGGTGTGGGAGGGCAGGGTCCTGCTGGCCCGCCGCGCCATCGAGCCGCGGAAAGGCTACTGGAACGTGCCCAGCGGATATATGGAAAACGGGGAGACGGTAGAGCAGGGCGCCGCCCGGGAGGTCTGGGAGGAAACCCTGGCAAGAGTGCAGGAGCTTCGCCTTCATACCGTTTTCAGCATTCCCCACATCAACCAGGTCTACATTCATTTTCTGGCTGAACTCAACGGGCCGGATTTCGGGGTGGGAGAGGAGTCGGCCGACGTGCGCCTCTTTGCCGAAGAGGAAATCCCCTGGAAGGAGATTGCCTTTACGTCCTCCGTGTTTACCCTGGAGCATTACTTTGAAGACCGGCGCCAGGGGCGGCAGGAGGTGCATATAGGGGTGATGGAGTGGGGGTGAGAGTTGAATGAGCGAATGAGTGAATGATTAGACGGGTAGCCGCTTTAACCTATGTAGGCAAAAAATTGTTATCTTTGGACAACCAGTTAGGTGTAGTAATTTCAGAAAGAAACGATCATGGAATTTCCAATCCAGCGGAAATTGTTTACGACAGAAGACTATTACAAAATGGCGGATGTCGGCATTCTTGAACCGGAAAGCCGTTATGAACTGATCAATGGCGAAATAATAAAAATGACTCCAATAAAAAGCGCTCATGCCGGCATCGTCACTTTTCTGCTGGAATATCTAATCATCGAATTACATAAAAAGAATACTATAATAGGCCAAAACCCCTTGCTTCTGGGGCAATTCTCTGAACCAGAACCTGATATCGTAGTTGCTGCCTATCGCAAAGACAGGTACCGTTCCCGGCATCCTGTCCCTTCTGATGTCTTTTTGATCATTGAAGTTGCTGACAGCTCCCTGGAGTATGACCGAGGCACAAAAAAGGAGCTTTATGCGGAGTCTGGTATTCCGGAATGCTGGATTGCGAATATCCCGGAGAAGCAGCTTGAAATTTTCCGACATCCGGCAGGTTCGGATTACAGTGACAAAGAAGTATTGCTGCAAGGTGAAAAGGCTACTTGCGTTTCGGCGAGCTTCAGCATAGAGGTAAAGGATTTGTTTGAAGGTATTTAATGCTATAAAAAACCTCCATGAAACCCCATCGGCAACAGCGCCTTGCCCGACTCCAGCACATAAATCTCCCCTTCCGACCCTTGCAGGATAATCACCATATCGGCGCCCTGCCGGTCCTCCGCCTCGCTGATGGCCTGCCGGCAGGCGCCGCAGGGCGATACCGGCTGGGCGATTGCCTTTTTGTCGCTCTTCACCGTCACCGCTATGGCGCGGACGGCAACTTCCGGGTGCTGCATGGCGGCGTTGCCCAGGGCCGTCCGCTCGGCGCAGATGCACATGGAGTAGGCAGCGTTCTCCTGGTTGGCGCCCTGAACGATCGCGCCGTTGCCCATCAGCACGGCTGCCCCTACCCGGAAGTTGGAATACGGAGCGTAGGCCTTATCTCGGGCGGCCCGGGCGCTTTCCAGCAACTTCTGGTATTCGGCGGGAAGTTCTTTCGCCGACTCGTAGACTTTGATTTTTGTGCTGATCGTTATTTCTTTCATTGCTTTACCTGAAGTGAATAAAACACTATATTGCGCCCGTTCGTATAAGAGGCTCCTGCATTTATACGAAACAGGAAAATTACCTCATTGTTAAGACAAAACCAACTTATGAACAGCATATTGATTATCGGCGCCGGGCGCTCCGCCACCGCGTGCATCAAATATGTGCTGGATAAGGCCAAAGAACACAACTGGTTCGTGACCGTCGCCGACGCCGACCCCCAACTGGCGGAAGCCAAGGTGGCCGGCCATCCCAACGGGCGGGGCACCTGGCTGGACGTGTTGAAGGTCAACGACCGGCGGGACCTGATCGGGCGCGCCGACGTGGTCGTTTCCCTGCTCCCTGCCCACCTCCACCTGGAAGTGGCCCACGACTGCATTAAGCTGAAGAAGCACCTCATCACCGCCTCCTACGTCAGCCAGGAGATGTACCGGCTGGGGGACGAAGCCCGCGACCGGGAGCTGATCTTCATGGGCGAGATGGGCCTTGACCCCGGCATCGACCACATGTCCGCCATGCGGCAGATCGCCCGGATCAAGGAGCAGGGCGGAAAAGTTACCGCTTTCCGCTCCTATACCGGCGGCCTGGTGGCGCCCGAGAGCGACGACAACCCCTGGAATTACAAGTTTACCTGGAACCCCCGCAACGTGGTGCTCTCCGGGCAGGGCACCGCTCAGTACCTGGAAAACGGCAAGTTCAAATTCATCCCCTACAACCGCCTCTTCGAAGAATACCGCGCCATACAGGTGCCGGGCATGGGCGAATACGAGGCCTACGCCAACCGGGACTCCCTGCTGTACCGGGAGTCCTACGGCCTGGCCGGCATCCCCAACATACTGCGGGGCACCATCCGCACCAAAGGGTTCTGCGATGCCTGGAACGCGCTGGTCCGCCTCGGCCTGACCGACGGCGGATACCCCATCGTCGACTCGGATAAGCTGACCTACCACGAGCTGATGGAAGGCTACCTCAACCCGGAGGATGCGGCAGGCTCAGTGAAAGACCGCATCGCTCGCCTGATCGGTAAAGAGCCGGATTCCGAAGTGATGAAAAAGCTGGAATGGCTGGGCCTGTTCCGCAAGAAAAAAATCCGGATCCCCAATGCGACGCCGGCCCTTATCCTGGAAAACCTGCTGCTCGACAAGTGGAAGCTCAAGCCGAAGGACAAAGATATGATCATCATGCAGCACGAGTTTGAATATGAGCTGAACGGCAAACGCAAAGAACTGGTTTCCACCCTGGTCATGAAAGGCGAAGATGCACAGCATACGGCCATGTCCAAGCTGGTGGGCCTGCCCATGGGCATCTTCGTCAAACTGGTGATGGAGGGCAAGATTACCTCCACCGGCGTCAATATACCGGTGATGCCCGAGGTCTACGAACCGGTGCTCGACGAGCTGGAACAATTCGGGGTGGTATTCTCGGAGTTCGAAAAAGCATAGCCTAAACTGAAGATTTTCTCATTTCTCTACAGCAGCAATATCCGCGCCCTGCAGGTTTTCCACCTGCTGCGGCAGGGAGCAGTCATTCTCATAGCCATCTTGCTGGCCAAAAGCCCCTTGTCTACCGAAGAGATCGGCGTTTACGAGATGCTCCTGTACATCGGTTTTACGCTGACCACCTTCTGGGTCACGGGCCTGATGCAGGGTTTCCTGGCGCGTTATCCGCAGTTGCCGGAAGCGGAGCGGCCGGTTTTCCTGTTCAACGCTTATCTTGTGTTCCTGCTGGCCAGTTCGCTGGTGCTGGCCCTGCTGCTGTGGGGAAAGGCAGGCGTGTTACTGGTGCTGACCGGCCAGCCCGAGCTTCCTTTCTATGAATTGTTTGCCGTTTTCCTGTGGCTCAACGTGCCGTCCTATCTGGTCGAAAACTTCTATCTGGTTTTGCGAAAGCCGATAGCTATCTTTTACTTCGGCCTCTTCGCTTTCGGCCTGCAGGTGCTGGCGGTGCTGGCGCCGGTCTTCCTGGGTTTCGGCTTGCTCTGGAGCTTTTATGCCCTCATCGGGCTGGGCATCCTGAAGTACATCTGGCTGGGCGTGCTGCTGGCACGCCGGAGCGCTCTCCGGCTGGATATGAGGATGGCGCTGCACTGGGCTTCCCTTTCCATCCCGCTGGTCCTGTATTCCCTGATGGGCAGCTTCAACCAGTCCTTCGACAACTGGCTGGTCAATTTCCAGTATAAGGGCGACGAGCAGGTTTTTGCCATCTTCCGGTACGGCGCCCGCGAGTTGCCGCTGGCCCTGGCCCTCACCAACGCTTTTGGGTCTGCCATGTTGCCCGAGGTGGCCGCCAACCTGGAGGCTGCCCTGGCAGCGATCCGGGAAAAGTCGCTGAAGCTCTTTCACCTGCTGTTTCCCTTGTCCATCTTGCTGGCCTTTACCAGCCGGTGGCTGTTCCCTCTGGTTTTCAACGAGGACTTCAGCGCCAGCGTGCTCATTTTCAATATTTTTCTGTTGGTGACGGTCAGCCGCCTGGTCTTCTCCCGCACCATCCTGGTCGGCCTGAACGCCAACCGCGTGGTCTTCTACATTTCCCTGCTGGAGCTGGCCTTCAACGTGGCCCTCAGCTTCGCCCTGGTGCCCTGGCTGGGCCTGGCCGGCATCGCCATCGGCACCGTAGCTGCCCACACCCTGGAAAAGGTACTGCTCTGCTGGTACCTGTACCGCAAATTCGGCATCGGCATCGGCCAGTATACGGATATGCGCTGGTACCTGGGATATTCGGGGATGCTGGTGGCCGGGTTTGTGCTGTCTCTGGGCATGGGGTGACCCCCCAAAATCAAAAATCGCAAATCGCAAATCGCAAATCGCAAATCAAAAATCGCAAATCGCAAATCAAAAATCGAAAATCGCAAATCAAAAATCCTATATTTTTCAACCATCCCATTAAAGAAAAAACCATGATCCAGCACCGAACCCCGCACCTCACCATCTTCGAAAGCGCCCTCTATCGCACCACTTCCACCGTGCTCCAAACGGACGACATCGTGCTTGTCGTGGACCCCAACTGGCTGCCGGCTGAAATCAGCGGCATCCGGCAGTTCGTGCAGGAGGTACAGGGCGGCCGTCCATTATTCCTGCTCTTTACCCACTCCGACTACGACCACATCCTTGGTTGGCGAGCCTTCCCGCAGGCAAAGGTGATCGCTTCGAAAACCTTTGCGGACAACCCCGACAAGGAAAAAAGCCTGGAACAAATCCGGCAGTTCGACGAGGAGTATTACATCCGGCGGGATTATCCCATCGCTTACCCCAATGTAGATATCGGGATTTTCGAAGACGGGCAACTCATCGAACTGGGGCAAACCCGCCTGCGCTTTTACCTGGCGCCCGGCCATACCGCCGACGGCTTATTTGCGATCGCAGAAAATGCCGGCGACTGGATCGCCGGCGATTACCTGAGCAACATCGAATTCCCATTCGTCTATGACAGCATCCACGCCTACGAAGAAACGATACAAAAGGCGCAGCGGATCATCATCGAGTACGAGCCGGCCCTGCTCATCCCCGGCCACGGCGACGCCACCTCCTCCCGGCAGGAAATGCTGAACCGTTGTACGGAATCCCTGCATTATCTCCAACAACTCCGGCAGGCGGCTCAGTCCGGCAAACCCTTCCCGGAGGAGTATCTTTGGAAGCGCTACGGCAACAGGCGGGGGCTGGCCGGCCCGCACCGGGAGAACTTGGAGATGGCAGAAAAGGAAAAGGAGGCTGGAGGATAAAATGAATAACGGATGGTTGCCGGAGAAATACATGGATACGCATTTCCTCGCATTACTGCACATTTCCATGCATCTCTGTGCATTTCCAGTCATTTCTCTACTTCAGCCCGGATGCTTGCCGCAAACATTCCCTACACGCCTTCTCTGCTAATTCCCATCAAATTCCCCAGCCGGCAGAGCAGCTGCGCGCCTACCTGCCCGTCCCATTCATGGGGCTGCCCGGCCACGCCGCACAGGCCGAAGCCGATGATCTCCAGCTCGGCATCGATGAGGCGTTTGAGGAGGTAGATGGCTTCTTCGAATTCAAAACCGCCGGGAGCGGCGCCGGCGGAATGGAGCCGGTAGTGCGGCAGCAGGGCGTCGATGTCGAAGCTGATGTAGACCCGGTCGGGCAGGCTGCGGACGATGTCGCCGCATATTTGGCTATAGGTATGCCCGCGAAAGAGGCGCCGCCGGATTTCGTGCTGGTAGAAGACGGCAATATTTTCCCTGCCGTTGGCCGTTTTTTCTTCCCGGGGAGAACAATGCCGGGCCCCTGCCAGGGTAAGCTGTACCACGCTGCCGAACTGCAGGGCATGGTGGAAAAATGTTTCCGGCGAACAGGCCGGGCCGGGCCAGGAGGCGTTCAGCCCCATCCGGGCGCCCAGGTGCAGGATGCCGAACTCCGGGTGCCGCTCCGCCAGAGCTTCCAGCAGGCCCAGCTGGGTGCTGCTGTCGCCGCCGAGCAGGCCAACGCTCTTTTTGTTGTCCAGCAAAAGTTTGGCTTCTTGTTTGAGTTCTTTCTGTAAAGCGGCGGCTTCTTTGTCGACCTCCCCGAAGGAGGTTTGTACGTACCGCCCTTCGGAAGGGCTTTCGCCGCTTTCGGCAAACAGGGATAACCCGGCCGCCCTTTCCCGGAACTGCTTCCCCCTTTCCGACAGTTGCGCATCGGGCAGGCGGAGGAAAAGCCCGTTCTGCCAGGCGTCCGGCACATCGGGGTCGTAGAGGTGCAGGTGGTAGGATGCTTCCAGGACGTTGGCGGCGGCGGTGTGGATGTGGCTGTCTGCCTGCGCTCCTGCCCAGGGGGCGCAGAGCACGATCGTCTCTGCATCGCTTTCCTCAAAGGGCAGGCCCAGAAAGCGGCCGTTGTGCGGGCGGGGGGCGTTGGGGTTGACCAGTTTGATCTTTTCGGCTTTGTCCATGTTATAGGGATTAGGAAGTTGCTACGGATTTTCCCGTTTTATGATCCGTTTGCCGCTTCAAAATAACTACATTTGCAGCGATTAAAAAATAACTTTCTGCTATGTCAAAAGTCCTGATTATTGGCGCCGGAGGAGTAGGGCGGGTCGTCACCTACAAATGTGCCCAACACCCGGAAGTGTTCTCGGAAATCGTACTGGCCAGCCGCACCCAGTCCAAATGCGACGACATCGTTGCGGATGTCAAAAGGGATACCGGCCATTCCAAAATACAAACTGCCCGGGTAGATGCCGACAACGTGCCCGAACTGGTGCAGCTGATCCGGAAGGTTCAGCCGGCCATGGTCATCCATGTCGCCCTGCCCTACCAGGACCTTACCATCATGGACGCCTGCCTGGAAACCGGCGTACACTACCTGGATACGGCCAACTACGAACCCAAAGACGAAGCCAAATTCGAATACAGCTGGCAATGGGCTTATCAGGGCCGGTTTAAGGAGAAGGGGCTGCTCGCCGTGCTGGGCTGCGGGTTCGACCCCGGCGTGACCAGTATCTTCACCGCCCGCGCTGCCAAACACCATTTCGACGAAATCCATTATCTGGACATCGTCGACTGCAATGCCGGCGACCACGGCAAGGCTTTCGCCACCAACTTTAACCCGGAGATCAACATCCGCGAGATCACCCAGAAGGGCCGCTACTACGAGAATGGCAGATGGGTGGAAACCGAACCCCACGAGATCAGCAAAATGCTGACCTATCCGGGCATCGGCCCCAAAAATTCCTACCTCATTTATCACGAGGAGCTGGAATCCCTGGTTAAGAACTTTCCCACCCTCA
This sequence comes from Phaeodactylibacter sp., assembly GCA_024102975.1. Taxonomy (GTDB): domain Bacteria; phylum Bacteroidota; class Bacteroidia; order Chitinophagales; family Saprospiraceae; genus JACJXW01. Next base: position 12,775 of record JAGFJD010000666.1, read on the forward strand.
AACGCGCCCGCTTCTGGATGACCTTCGGCGAGGAGTACCTTACCCATCTGCGGGTGATCCAGAATATCGGCATGGCCCGCATCGACGCTGTTAAATACAAAGGCGTGGACATCATCCCCCTGGAGTTCCTCAAGGCCGTGTTGCCCGACCCGGGCGAACTGGGAGAGAACTACACCGGCCAGACGTCGATCGGGTGCCGCATCCGGGGTCTCAAAGACGGCAGGGAGCGCACATATTACATCTGGAACAACTGCAGCCACCAGGCCGCTTACAAAGAAACCGGCGCCCAGGGGGTTTCCTACACCACCGGCGTGCCGGCAGCCCTCGGCGCCATGATGATGCTCACCGGCAAATGGGCCGGCCAGGGCGTCTTCAACGTGGAAGAATTCGACCCAGACCCCTTCCTGGACCGCCTCGGCCCCATGGGCCTGCCCTGGGAAGAGCAGTTTGATGTGGACCTGGAGGTGGACTGAGATTGAGTTGTGCATTTGTACATTTGTGTATTCGTGAGGAGGCATGAAAGGCAGTCCTTCCGGGTACGACGTATACACAAATGCACAAATGCACCTATACACAACATTTATGATCGACTATTCCAAAATACCTTCCCCTGCCTTTGTGCTGGACGAAAAGCTGCTCCGCCGCAACCTGGAGCTGATCCGGAGCGTACAGGAGCGCGCCGGGGTATCTATCATACTGGCCCTGAAGGGCTTCGCTATGTGGAAGGTGTTCCCCATGGTGGGCGAATACCTGAAAGGGGCGACGGCCAGCTCGCTGCACGAGGCGCGCCTGATCTTCGAGGAGATGGGCGTGCGGGCCCATACCTACGCGCCTGCCTACGTGCCTTCGGAATTCGAAGAGATCAAACGCTACAGCAGCCACATTACCTTCAACTCTCTGAGCCAGTACCGCTTATACAAGGATCGGTTGGGGGAAGCTTCTCACCGGATATCGCCCGGCCTTCGGGTCAACCCGGAGTACTCGGAAGTTGAGGTAGAAATGTACAACCCCGCCGCTAAAGGCTCCCGACTGGGCGAGGCGCCGGACAACCTGGGCGACACTTTGCCGGCAGGCATCGAAGGGCTGCACTTCCACACCCTCTGCGAGTCGTCCTCTTACGACCTGGAGAAGGTCCTGGCGGCATTTGAAAAGCACTTTGGCCGGTTCTTCCCCCAACTGAAATGGGTCAACTTCGGCGGCGGCCACCTGATGACCCGCCAGGGTTATGATATCGGCCACCTGGTTGGCCTGTTGCAGGCCTTCCGCGAAAAATACGGCCTGGAGGTCATCCTGGAGCCGGGCAGCGCCATCGCGTGGGAAACCGGGGACCTCGTTTCCACCGTCCTGGACATCACCCACAACCGGGGCGTCCGTACCGCCATCGCCGACGTGTCCTTCACCGCCCACATGCCCGACACCCTGGAGATGCCCTACCGGCCCCGCATCATGGGCGCAACCGACCCCCAGCCCGGAAAACCCACCTACCGGATCGGGGGCGTCAGCTGCCTGGCCGGCGATTATATGGAAGCCTACTCCTTCGACGAGGAACTCCAGGTGGGCAGCCGGCTCATCTTCCGGGATATGATCCATTATACTATGGTGAAAACGACGACCTTCAACGGCGTGAAACACCCCGACATCTGCATCTGGCGGGAAAACGATACGCTGGACGTAGTGCGGGAATTCGGATACGAGGATTTTAAAAAACGCCTGTCTTAATCGGACGGGCCACTTTCAAGTGGCCCGTATCCACGTCCAGTAAATGACCATCCACCAAGCATATCAGGGGCTCATCAACGCCCTCGAAGGCCTCTACGGCACCGGCGAAGCCCGGAGCATCGCCCGCATCGTCTTCGAAGACGCCTTTGGCATTTTCAGCTTCAACCAGCAGGGTGCCTTCTCCCCGGAACAGGAAACCCGCCTGGACGACATCGCCAACCGCCTGCTGGCCCACGAACCGGTGCAGTACGTCCTGGGCATGGCGGATTTCTATGGCCTTAAATTCAAAGTGAGCCGGCAGGTGCTGATCCCCCGCCCGGAAACCGAGGAGCTGGTACACTGGATGCTGGAAATCCTGGATGAGAAAGCATTAAAAATACTGGATATCGGAACCGGCAGCGGATGTATCCCCGTAACTCTGAAAAAACAACGCCCCGGCTGGGAAGTATGGGCGGTTGACATCAGCCCGGAAGCGCTGGAAGTGGCACAGGAAAATGCCGTAATGAATAGGGTAGAGGCATGCTTTCAACAACAGGACATCCTTGATGATAGCCAATGGGGGCGATTGGGGCGGTTTGACGCCATCGTCAGCAACCCGCCCTATATCCCGGAGCGGGAGGCCGTCCTGATGCCGGAAAATGTCAGGCGTTACGAACCCCGCCAGGCATTGTTTGTAGGCAACGAAGACCCGCTCCTCTTCTATCATGCAATAGCCCGCTTTGCCCGCCGGCACCTGGTCCACGGTGGCCGCCTCTTTTTCGAAACCAACGAGTTTAATGCAGGCCAGGTGGCAGAACTGCTTAGAAACCAAGGCTTTGGCCCTGTTGAGTTGAAGCAGGATTTGAGCGGGAAGGAGCGAATGGTGGCTGGGCGATGGGGTAAATAGTTGCGATTTTTGTAACTATTCTAGGTGGTCTGCCCTCATTGTTGTTTCGCCTGTATTTGCGAACGGTCATCCTGTTCATCTTGTCAATCCTGTCTTTATTTTAAACGCACCACTTAAAAGTGGCGCGTCCGGTTAATCCCGTCAGAAAAACGTACCCAGCAATTCCACCAAAACCTTGTTCAGTTGCCCGATCGCCAATGGAATGTCCCAGTTTTCCCGGTCCCGGGCTTCCACATAGTTGGAAACGGCGCGGATTTCCAGGAAGGGAACTTTTTCCACCAGGCAGGCATAAAAAAAAGCAGCGCCTTCCATGCTTTCGACCCCGGCGTCCGGGTATTTATCCCGGATGGCCGCTATATCCGGCGGATAGCCGTGCACCTTGTTCACGCTGATGCCATGCACGGCGGGCAGGAAGCTGAACTGCCCGGCGGCCTCATTGAGGAGCTTCCCGCCGGCAAAAGGCCCTTCGCCAGCCCCGATCAACCCCAGCTCGTGGACGTCCGTAAAACGGCCGTCGGCCTCCTGCACGCCCAGGTCGGCAAAGCGCTCGCTGACAACCTGCACCACGTCGCCGATCCGGAGCCGGCGGTCGAACGCCCCGGCGATGCCGGCGTTGATGGCCAGGTGCACTTCTTTGCCCGTCAGTATCCTGCCCATGCCGTAAGCCATCAGCGGAAGGCCTACGCCGGTGACCAGCACCGACACTTCGACTTCTCCCTTATGGAAAGTGGACGGCCCGGTGGCAATGAATTTTTCCTTCAGGTGTTCCAGCAAAGGCTGTATCTCGAAAGGCGTTGCGGCGGCGATGAGGATGTTCATGTGTTGTTGTTGATGATGTTTGGTGGTTATTAACCAGAAGATAGGACAAGAGCGCCTGAAAAGTATTGGAAGCCGGGATTTTTGTTGTTTGTTGTTTGTTTCGGGAGCTTTTGTTAACCTACAAGGAGCGGCTCTCAATCAGAACCTGATACGGCTATGTGTTCTACTGTGAAAAGGCCTCTGCGCGGCCTATGTGATTAAAACATAGGGCAAGCAAGACAGCCTGTCACTTCCCCCAGACAATACCCGCCGCCGGCGTAAACCCCAGCACCTGATGGTAGCTGGAGGCAACATCCAGCCGCAGGCCGCCGGGCAGGGCCAGCCCCAGCCCGAAACTCAGCGCCGTAGGCTGCGTGGCGACGCCCAGCCGCAGGAAAAGCGGTTCGGCGATCCGGTAATCGGCGCCGAAGCGGGCGCGGGCCTCATAGTCGATATCCTTTTCCAGTTCGGCCAGAAGGCTCAGCTTATCGGAGGGCAGGTAGCTGACGCCCAGCCGCAGCACGGTGGGGATGTCGTCTTCCTCCGTGAGCTGAACGCGGGCGGGGCTGAAGAGGTGGACGCCGAGGTTCAGCTGGGGCAGCAATTCCACCAGCGCACCCGCTTCAAAGGTGAAGACGGCCTTGTTGCCGTATTCCGGGATGCGCGTGTTCAGCATCAGGAACTGAGCGCCAATCGAGAGCTTTTCCAGCAATTTCCGCCCATAGGCCAGGCCGATGCGCTGCTCGTTGTATCGTTCAAAACCGAAATAATGGAGCGACAGGCCAAAAACTCCGGAACTGGTGGGCAGCGCTGCTCCCAGGCCAACCGACCGGATTTCGCTTACCAGGAAGCGCTGTTCGCCGTAGGCTGTCACTGCGAGGTTCTCCACGTGTGCCAGCCCCGCCTGGTTGGTGAAGACGCTGTTGACGTCGGTAAAAGTGACGCCGGCGTAGCCCATGGCCACAGCGCGCGCGCCGCCTGCCGGGGGAAGGCCGTTCTGAGCCCTCAGGGCCTGCTGCAGGCCGGACAGAAAGAGGAAGGTGAGTAAGAGGTGCTTCATGTGGTTGTGTTGCTGGATCGTTTTCGCCAAGGTTTGCCCGGTAAAATTGCTATATTGTTTGAGGCGCGTACCTGCCTGCCCACCTGGAGCGATACGCCGCAATATAACCATAAAACCATAAAACAATATAGCCTCCCCTATATGCTCACCGCATTCTCCTCCGCCACCCGGGCAAAAAACTCCCCCGCCTCCGTCATTTCCCGTTCCATGGTCTCCAGGTCCACGCGCACCAGGCCGAAGCGGTAAGTGGGGCCCAGGTGCCACTCGAAATTATCCCAGGTACTCCAGTGGATAAAACCGCGCAGGCCGACCCCGTCCTGTATGGCCTGGTGGCAAACCTTCAGGTAGTCTTTGATGGCCTGTATGCGCCGCCTTGGGTCGTCGGTGCAGATGCCGCTTTCCACCATGACTATAGGCTTGCCGTACCGTTTGTGGAACCGGCGCAGGATCCTGCCCAGTCCTTCCGGCTTGTAGCCCCACATTTTATCGTGCGGTATCCCCATTTTATCCAGTTTGCCGGGATTGTCGATCTCGGTTACCGGGAAAGGGGTGAAGGGTACGTAGGCGTAATAGCTCAGCCCCCAGTAATCCACCTTTTCGAAGTGGCGTGCCGCCCGGCGCATGAACCACCAGCCTGCAATCCTGGCGGGGATTTCGCCCAGCCAGTTGGTTCCTTCGAAGCAGCAGGTGTTGAGGGAGATGCTCACCGGCTTTTCCGGGCAACGGGCCTTGAGCAGGTCGTAAACCACGTCGTGGGCCTGCTTCAGGTGGCGCAAGACCCGGTTGGATTTGGACAGGCTGCGGTGATGCGGGGGGAAAACGCCCAGCAAATAGGCGGTCGCCGCATAAACGTTGGGCTCGTTGAACGTATTCCAGTTGAAAACGTAGGGCTCGAAATGCCGGATGCACTGCCGGGCGTAGTCTACAAAGGCGGCAATATTGTCCTCGTTGAGCCACCCGCCGTTGTCCTCAAACCAGAGGGGATTGGTAAAATGGTGCAGGACGAGCAGGATGCGGGTTCCTCCGTCGTTGAGCAACCGGAAGAAACGCTGGTATTCCTCCACCACGTCTTTTTCGAACGGGGCGAAAGGCTCGGCCTGAAGCCGCGCCCAGTCGACGCCGCAGCGGTAAACCGTTCCGAATTGCAGGATGAAGCCGGCGTCCAGCTCCCGAAGTTGCTCATGAGCAGTGGTCTGCTCCAGCACGTGCCCGTCTCGCGCTCTGAAGCCCCGCCAGTTGTGGGCGGAAGCGGTTTCGGTTTGAGTGGCCGAAGTAGATGTTCCCCAAAAGAAGCCTTCCGGAAATTCGAGGCGCATAGGCGGTTGGTTGTGAGCCGGTTATTCTACCCAATCGGCGACAAACACGTTCGTGTTGCGGGTGCCGCCGTTGTTCCGGTTGGAAGAGAAGGCGATCTTTTTCCCGTCCGGGGAGAACATGGGGAAAGCGTCAAA
>JAGFJD010000007.1 GCA_024102975.1 Phaeodactylibacter sp.
GATCCCGACACGTTAGTCGTCGGGGGCATTTTTCCGCCCCATAGCAGCGCTACGGGGCGGAAAAATGGCAAAGTGAGGTTCCAAAAGCTGGCATTTGCAGCCAAAATGACTACCTCCAAACATGCTCTCAGTGCGCTCTGTGTCCAAAACCATTTTGTCCCGTAGTGTGCTCCGGGAGTGTTCAAAGAACTGTGTCAACCCGCATTTTTCTAACCGCAGGACCTGTTCCGAACTCGTTTCGGAAGAACGCAGAGGGCCACAGAGCGATTCCCTGAATAACAGGCGCTTACGCGCCCTCTGCGCCTCACAGCGTCCCCTGCGGTTTAAACAAAAAACACAGCGGTTTGAACACGGCCCTTCACTCCTCCAGAAATATCCGAACCAGGCGGACATACTGCTCCGGCTGCTCTGCCCAGACATCATGCCCCGCTCCCGGAACAACCGCCAGCCGGGAACGGGGAAACAACTCCAGGTACTCCTGCGCAAAACCCCACTTTTGGTTGTCGCACTGGCCCCTCATGACCAGGACCGGCACGTTGCAACCGCTTAATTTTGAACGTTCATCCTTTACATCATTAAAACTTTTCACCGTCATGATGTGCGCATAATAGCCGCCTCCGCCTTCAGCGCTTTTCGCCAGGGCAGGATCGCACAGCGTCGATTTTTTCAGCTCGTTGTTCAGGCAGGTAAAAAAATCATCAGCCTCCCGGTCCGAGGCTAATTTTTTGCCGAAAGCATAAGCCACATACCGAACGAACCTGCTCCGGAGGTTGTAGGCCCTGGCATTCCCCTCCCGGTTGGAAACGGGAGGTTCCCGGAGTTCCAGGCTGTCCGGCGGCGCTGCCCTGGCCAGCTCCGGCCGGACCGGCAATATCGGCCCCGGGCCGGTGACGATTGCTTTGGCCACCTTCCCGGGGTTGTCTGCGACGAACCGGCACAACAGCATCGCCCCCCAGGATTGCCCGGCCAGGATGACCTGCCCGCTTCCGGTTTTCCGGACAATCTCTTCCAGGTCTCTCCTGTGGCGTTCGACGGTGTATTCGCTGATGTCTTCCAACCGGCTGGAGCGCCCGCTGCCAACCTGGTCATACAGGTAAATGTCGTAGCCGGCATCGGCGAAGGGCGCCAGCATGGCAACATGGCTGTCCCGGATGTGCCCTCCCGGCCCGCCATGCAGGTAAATAATAGGAGTAGGTTTCCGGTTGTTGCGCGCCGGGATCAGGGTGTAACCGATCCGCGAGCCGGTCGATAAGGCCCAGTAATGGCTGCCCGGCCGCTCGCTGAATTCCGGCACCTCATACTTTCGGGGAAACAGAATAAGCAACGCGAAAAGAAGAGCCCCTGCCATAAATGCCCACCGGATGAGGCGGGCGATCCTATTCTTCATAAAACCGCTGTTGCCCGGTTCAGGAAGGAGCGCAGTTCCAGCAGCCTGGCCTTGCCGGCCACCAGGGCTTTGCCGGAAATCCGCGCCGTTTTGATGTTTTTCAGGCTGGGAAAGGTTAATGTTCCTCTCGACAAGGAATACATCCAAACCAAATCCAGGTAGTTGAGCAGGATGTTGAATTTTTCCCAGAACCCGGCCGGCGACACGTCAAACCCCAGCCGCCGGGCCGTCCGTTCGCTGAAAAAATAGGAGCTGCCCCGCACCGTCACGCCCTCCGGCAATTCGCCGCCCTCGATCCGGCGGGCCACCTCCAGCAGGCCCTCCAGGTAGTAGCCCAACAACGCCCGCTGCAATTCCGCCCCGGCCCGCCGCCCGCGCATCACCATCAGGTAGTCGAACGAGGTGCCGTTGTGCAGGTCATACTGGCTGTCGCTGGCTGCATAAACGAGCAGCATGGGCGACAAGTAGTGGTACAGCCCAACCAACCGGAAAAACGGCGTGGCCAAAAACTGCGCGATGGGGACAAACAGGAAAACCAGCAAGTATGCCCATAAGCTCCGTTCCGCCGCCCGGAACCATAAACCCATAATCGCCAGCATGGCAGCAAACATCAGGAGCGCTATTATCCATTGTACAACGGGATGTAAGGCATAAAATTTATTCATAACAAAAACCGGGTTTTTCCAGAAAAAAGCCCTCTCTCCCCCTCTCACCCACACTACTAGACATTTTTCTGGACACAGAGTACGCCGAGAAGACACAGAGCCACACAGAGACCTGATTATCAATGGGAAACACTCCGTGTACTCTGTGTTGGCCTCAGTGCTCTCTGTGTCCAAAACCATTTTGTCCAGTGGTGTGGAAGGGGGCATTTGTGCATTCGTGATGGAAAGCCCTGAACAGCCAATGACGAGCCGCAGTTACCAGGCTGCCAGTGATAACCCACAACACTCACGGTCCGTCAGTAACCCATAACGCCAGTGCCTTCCTTAAGAAGTGCGAATGCTCCCGCCCTTGCCTACGCCGCCTGTAACCACCCTTCTGCCTCAAAAAGTTCGGTGACATCCTTCCGGAAGCGGGCCCAGTCAAAGTCCTGGACGTTATGTTGGGGGGCTTCGTCAATCGCACGGAGAAAAAGGCGGGCCAGAAGGTGTAAAAAGGTAGTGTCATCCGAATTGGATAGCGCTTCAAAATCTAGTTTCAGCGCAGCGTACATCTCTTTTTTATCACTGGAATACTTTATTTTTTCTTTGTGGATAATATTGGCGGGACGCACCGCAATAGGGATAAATGAAAAGCTCTTAATCCCTCGGCCATATTTATCTAAGGACAAATTATCGTTAAGAAGATGCCTGACTTTTTTGACAGATAAAGCCTTTTCCCGAAAATCCTTCCAAAAGACCGCGCTGGTGTAGAAACCGGAATGTTCCTTCATGTTTAGTTGTCCTGTTTATTCCCCGGAGGCCGTTTCAAGGGCTTGTCTCGCTTCAGGTTCTCCGGTAATAATGGGTAATTATAAATTTGTATTTTCTCCCGCTTCAGGCATTCATTAACAGCCCCCTCGTATTCAGTCAAATATACTAAGTTTTCAAAAGGCAAACCATCCCTGTATCTTCCTTTTTCCCCTTTTGTAGTGACGCCATACTTCCACACTTCATCTTCAAACAAAAAAATTTGTGGCTTGCCATAACAATTAAAGCATTCATACCATCCGTCAACATCTGCCAATAAGACGTACTGTTCGGCGTTGTCAATTTCCTCCAACTCCCGTTCCAGTTTCGCTTTCCGCCAGGGCGCCAGCTCCGGCCTGCCGTCTTTCCAGACGATGAACTCCCTGGGCCCCATGACGATCAAAAGAACAAAAGCAGCCAGCAACAGCCGGGCAACCGGCTTCCAGCCCGGGCGGGGCGGCGGCGGCTCTGCTATCGGCGTTCCAACTTGCCTGAGCGACGTGCGATCAATAACTGTCAGATTTCCTAGGAGCGCTTTTGGCTTTACCCTTCGTTGAAGAACCGCCTCCCTTAGCTAGGCTAAGGTCGGGAACCTTCGCCTCGGTTAAAGCCAAAATCGCT
>JAGFJD010000025.1 GCA_024102975.1 Phaeodactylibacter sp.
ATGGACAGGACGAAGCGGATCGACCGGACTGCTCAGTGCGCCCTGCGCGCAGCGCGACCAGCTGCGCGGGCTCCGTGGGCAGGCTGGACAGGATGGACAGGATGAACAGGATGACCAGGACCGGGGACCACGCCCCTTGCGAACAGCGACCCGCGACCCGCGAACCGCCGGCTGCCAGGTCCCGGTAGACAGGATGAACAGGATGAACAGGACTGGGGAGCCTGCCCCATGCGAACAGCGAACCGCGAACCGCGAACCGCCGGCTGCCAGGTCCCGGTAGACAGGATAAACAGGATGAACAGGATGAACAGGATTGGGGGGCCTGCCCCATGCGAACAGCGAACAGCGAACAGCGAACCGCCGGCTGCCAGTCTATCGTTGGGCAGTTATCGCGGTTGCCAGTTGTTTGTTGTTCGGGGGCAATTTCCTGGAATTTGTTGGTTGTTAATGGATTGGGGTGACAAACAATGATTGACAGGCAAAAATCAACCGCCTGTTCGTTCAGCCTGAGACGGGTAGCCCCCGGCTCTGTTTCAAAAAGAAAAAATTAGCCTATCTTTGAGGCCCAAAAAAGAAAAAAATTGGCAGACAGCTTAGTCATTATCCCCACTTATAACGAAAGAGAAAATATCGCCCGGATGATCGACACGATATTTTCTCTGGACCAGGACTTTCACTTACTCATTGTGGATGATGGCTCTCCCGACGGCACGGCGGAGCTTGCCCGGCGGCGGCAGGAACGCTATCCGGGCCGCCTTTTCCTCATCAAGCGGAAAGGGAAGCTCGGCCTGGGCACTGCTTATATTGACGGCTTCAAATGGGGGCTGCAGCGCGGATATGAATACCTCTTTGAGATGGACGCCGACTTTTCGCACAACCCCCGGGACCTGGCCCGGCTGCGTGCCGCCTGCGCCAAAGAGGGGGCGGACCTGGCCATCGGCTCCCGGTACGTGCGTGGCGGCAAGCTGGAAAACTGGCCTTTCGACCGAATCTTTCTATCGATGGGCGCCTCGCTCTACGTGCGGCTCATCACGTGGATGCCGGTGAACGACCCCACGGCCGGTTTCATCTGCTACCACCGCCGCGTGCTGTCGGCCATCGACCTGGATAAGATCCGGTTCGTTGGTTATGCCTTTCAGATCGAGATGAAGTTTGCCGCCTATCAGCTGGGCTTCCGGTTAAAAGAAGTGCCCATCACGTTTACCGACCGGATCGAAGGCTCCTCCAAAATGTCCAAAGGGATTGTCAAAGAGGCCATCTGGGGCGTGCTGCAGATGCGGATTCGGAGCTTTTTTTCTACTTACGCGCTGGAGGCGGTGCAAGGGGGGTAGCGGAGAGGGGGGGGTACTGGTTCATTGGTTAATGGAGCCATGCGCCCGTGAAACCATGAGGCCGCATCCGAACGCCGAAAGGCAATTACTGAACTGTCTCTTCGCCAGTCTATTCTTCCGTTTCATTCATCGAATGAATTAGGTTAGCCGGGGGGCGTTCCCTACTTTAGCCCCTGCCGAAAAAAAGCAGTTCCGTATGATCATCTTCAGGGTGTTTTCCGAAAGCATAGCACAGGCGTTCCAGCAGTTGCGTTCCAACCGGATGCGCAGTTTCCTTTCCCTCCTGGGCATATCCATTGGCATCTTCTGCATTATCGGCGTGCTGTCGGCGGTAGACTCCCTGGAGGATAACGTGCGTGGCAGCCTGGAAAAACTCGGCAACGACATCGTTTATGTGAAGAAATGGCCGTGGCGGGACGCCAGCGGGGACTGGTGGAAGCTCATCAAACGCCCCAACCCCGACTATCAGGACTACGAGGTTATCAGGGAAAAATCCCACACCGCTGCGCTTTCTGCTTTCCACGTCGTCATCGGGTTCAAGACGGTCAAATTCGGTTCCAGCAGTGTCGAGGGGGCGGTGCTCATCGGCTCTTCCTACGAGTTTGACGAAATGTTCAAGCTCGAATACTACAAGGGCCGGTATTTCTCGACCAACGAGTACCATTATGGCAGCAACAAGATTATTATCGGGTACAAGGTGGCGGAGGAGCTGTTCGGCAGCATCGAACCTATTGGCCGGACGGTCCGGATGAGCGGCCGCAAATACGAGGTGATCGGCGTGATCGAAAAAGCGGGGGACGACCTGCTCAACCCGATGGATTTCGACGACGTCGTCATGGTCTCCTACCCCAATGCCCGCGGCCTGGCCAACCTCAAAGCCCGGCAGATCTTCGATACGTCCGTAACCGTTAAGGCATCCGAAAATGTCAGCCTGCAGCAGCTCAAGGACGAGGTCAAAGGCATCCTGCGCGCCAAGCGCCGCCTCAAGCCCCTGGAGGACGACGACTTCGCCCTCAATGAACTCTCCATGATATCCAGCGTATTCGACAGCTTCTTTGGGGTGCTCAACCTCATCGGCATCATCATCGGGCTGTTCGCCATGCTGGTCGGCATCGTGAGCGTGGCCAACATCATGTTCGTTTCGGTCAAAGAACGCACCAACATCATCGGCATCAAGAAGGCCCTCGGCGCCAAGCGCTACGTCATCCTGCTCGAATTCCTGATCGAATCCATTATCCTGTGCCTGATCGGCGGCCTGGTCGGCCTGCTGCTGGTTTCAACGATCATAAAAATCCTCTCCAACGCCATCGACTTCGACATGTACCTTTCCTTTGGCAATATGGTGCTGGGCGTTGCGGTCTCCGTCATGGTGGGCATCATTTCCGGCGTCATCCCCGCCATGCAGGCTGCCCGGATGGACCCGGTGGAGGCGATGCGGCATGGGTAGGAGGCAAAAAGCCGGCGCGAATTTTCATGTTCGCGCCGGCTTTTTTGCGTTATCCGCTATTTATTGTCCGGCCCGGGCTACACCTGAAGAACCCCCAAAAACGAAAAACAAACAACTCTTCTCACTGGTATTTTCCCGCCTTCGGATTCGCGCCTATGGTGTGGATGAGGATCACGCCGTTGCCGCCCTGCCGGCCGTACATGGCCGTTTCGGAAGGGTCTTTCAGCACCTCGACCGAAGCGATGTCGTGAATGCTGACCGCGTTGGCCGCTTCGAAATAACTGCGGCCGATCCAGACGCCGTCGACAATATAGAGCGGCGGCCCGGCGCCACGGATACTGACGTTGTATCCATTGAAGTTTACGCCCGGCACCCGCTGCAGGTAGTCGGCCAGCGTCAGGGCATTTTGCACCTCAATGGTGTCCGCCCCCGGCTGCCGCGGATCGCCGGCTGTTTGCCCGGCGGGTTGGGAGGCGGAGCAGGAGGCCAGGGCCAGGCCCAGCAGGAAGAGCAGGCTTTGAAAAATATATGGTTTCATGATATCATTGTTGCGTGTTGAAAAAATGAGCATCTGTTTTTGAAACAATCAGAAAAATTGTACCCATTGTTGTACCCTGGGGTTTAACGAAACTTTAGTATTTCCGGCTTCGGAACTTATTGCAGCACCTTTTAGTTAAGAAAAGCGCAACAAAAGCTGCCCGGCATTTGCTCCGCTGCGATAGCTTTGTTACCTTTGCAACCGCAAATTTCGGCTTCAGTTCCCGGCTTTCCCATTTCCGGCTCCGAACTTTGCAGTTCCGCTTTCGGAATGGCCCCATAGTACAAGGGATAGTATGTAGGTTTCCGGAACCTAAGATCCTGGTTCGAGTCCAGGTGGGGCTACAAAAAACGCCAGTTTTCAAGGTTTGTAGCCTGGCGTTTGCAAAATAGTAACCTGACTAAAGCCCCTACCAACGTAATGTTGGCAAGGGCCTAAGTGAAAGTAATGTTTTTTCAAAGTAGGCAAATTTTAACATTTGCGCAAGAGAAAACCAGGCTGCCTAATGGGCGGCCTTTTTTTTGCCCTGCCTTGCCCGGCAGGCAGCTTGCCCAGGCGAAGCGGGACCGGCTGCTGGGCAAGGGGCGGGACCGGAAGAAGGAAGCAGGGGAGTTGTTTGGCAAGAATCATAGCAAAGAAGAGGTTTTATCACAATGTGATAAAACCTATGAAAAGCCACCCCACAACACTCAAAAGCAAGTCGCCAAGCAGCTGGGCTGGAGTACCGGCAAGGGGCGGGGGGCTTGTCTCCCTGCCGGCGGTTTCGCGTTTGATCGCCGCCCTCCACTCCCGCATCGAATTACAGAGATTTAGGGAGGGGGGGTTCGCCCGGAAAACTGAACAAAATTGAACAATATTTAGGCGGGCGTTGTCGCCGATGGGCGGGGCATCGGGCAAAAAAAACGCCAAAAACAACTCAAAAACCTTCCCGGGTGTGGGCGCGGGTAGGGCGGCGATCAAACGGAGAATGCCGCAGAGGCAACTAAGCCCCCCGGTGCCGGATTGCCCGGCTACTGGAAAAGCAGGAAAATCTTGGCTATCTTAAACCACAACGTGCGCCGCCGCCGCGCCTGTTCTGCCGTCTCGCCGGGCAGGGGCGGCAAATCGAAAACGGAAATATCATTCCCATTCGCCGTGCTGGGTTCCGTACAATCCGTATGGGCCTGTGACGCTGTTTCCATTGTATCTATTGTCGGTGGGGTAATTTGTTTCGATGTAAGCCGCTGCCTCGTCTAATGGTACGCCCAATTTATTGAGAGCAATGGACAGGAACGCCCGGAAGTTGTGGCGCTGCCCGTCGATGTAGCCGCCAGGGTAATGTTTTCGGGCAAACCGTTCTGCCCGGTCGAACTTGCTGCCCGTGGGTTTCCATCCGTCGCTGTGCCGTCGCTGCCTGGGCTTATCCGGGTCGAACGTCCTGTAATACGTCCGGGCGGCGTGGTTGAAGTAGGGCGCCGGGTCGTAGCTGTAGCCTCGCAGGCGGCAAACGTCCTTGCAGTTAGGGTCGATGACTAAGCCCATCCGCAGGAAGTCGGCTTCCAGGGCCTTGAAATGTTCTGTGTGTTTCGCTGGATAGGCGATTGGGACGATTGCAAAATATCCGTTCCCGGAGACGGACAGCCCGCAGTAGGCGACGTTATCCAATTGGGAAAGCACTTCTTTTACTTCTCCCCAATTAACGATGTTGGGGTTATGGCCAGGGTCGATGTCGATGCACATCAGCCCGGAGTGCTGTATTAAGCCCTTCATGTTTCGAACAGAGAATTTGCCGCTTACCGTGATTGCAGGCAGCGAAGCCTTAAGGGCTTTAATTTCCGCCGCATCGTCGCAGCCGCGAATATATTTCACTTTTTCGGCGTACTTCGCGGAGGTGAGCCACTTGACGAGGTTTACGTCTGCCGGGCCGGTTTTGGTCCAATAGTTTTGGAAGCAGCTAATATTTTTGTCGAGGACGCTCATTGCTCTTTTTTTTGGTGTTTCAGGTGTTTCACTGTTTCAGGGTGAAACAGGTGAAACAGGGTGAAACAGTGTGAAACAGTGTGAAACAGGGGTTTTTGTGCTTGTTTCAGGGTGTTTCAGGGTGTTTCAGGGTGTTTCAGGTGTTTCAGGGTGAAACAGTGAAACAGGTGAAACAGTGAAACATTTAAAAGGGAGCTTCATTCCAGCCGCCGGCGTCCGGGTCGTCTGGCATTTGTTCGAGCCGCCGGCGCACCGTCGAATAAGAAACCCCTATTTCGTCAGCGATGGCCCGCAGGGACATTCCGTCCGCTTTCAGTTGCGCTATCAACTGGGTTTGTTGCTCGGTGTCGTCATCGCTCGGGGCGTGAAGGTGGTCCTTCTCCCGGCTGAAATCCAAAAACTGATAACCCAACCAATTGAAGTTTTTTTCGAGCAGGCAGGCAATAACGCTCTCTTCGTGGTAGATCATTTCGCCGTCCCGGACCTTCACCTGCTTTATGTACCTCAGCCCAGGGTCTTTCCGGCTTTTGTTGACGGCAAAACAGCTATCCAGGAAGTTGGACAGCATGGCGCTGCCCTGAAGGTCATAAACTAAAATCTCGCGGGACGTGTCGCGCTTGGGCGTGTGGGCGATGAGCAGGATGGACAAACCGTACTGCTTTTTGAGCCGGTTCAGCCGCATCATAAACGGCCCGGCATCGGCGGATTTTTCCAGCTTCGAGTTTATCCATGTGATGTTGTCGAGGACAATGATACGGGCGTCCTGCCGTTGAATTTCCATCTCTATCCAGGTGAGGTAATGTTCCGTGATGGAAACGCCGTCGGGTATCTCTTCGACAGGGACAGGCTCGGCCCGCAGGAACCGCCGGGAGAAACGATACAGGTTTGTGTACCTGCCGTCCTGTTCTTCGCTGTAGCGCCGGCAGAATTGGCGGTCCGACAGTTCAAAGTCAAAGTAAATCACGTTTTGTGCGGCGGCTTGGACTCGCAGCGGGCCCCAGCTTTGCCCTTTGGTGATGAGGTCGGCAATTTGGACGGCTAGGATGCTTTTTCCGACGTTGGTAGGGGCGAACAGGACCGACAACTCGCCCTCTACCCATAGGTCTCCAAACAGCTTTTTCGGGACGGGCTTAGACGCTGCTTCTTCGAGCCATTGCCCGGCTGGCATGATGCGGAAAGGGTTTCCCCAGTCGTTCAGATCGGGGCTGCCGTCAATTTTGACTACTTTGCCCGCTGGTTGCGGCAAATTTGCCGAAAATGTGGTATCTTTGTTCAACACGCAACTTATTTTTAAGTTAGTTAATGAGCCTTGCCGCGTACCGGCAGGGCTTTTTTTATTCGAATGACAGGCAGACCTCGCCCGCCTGTTCTATTTTCTCAAATAATCGCCTGATGGCTTCGCACCTATCCCGCGCTTCCGGCTTCCCGCGCCGGTGGATTCTCGCCCGGAACGCTTCGGCAACGGACATCTCCCGGCGCAAAGCGTCCCGGAGTATTTTTTTTTCGTCGGCGGTTAGATGCTGTTCGCGCATGTTTGAGGGTTTTGCCCGCCCGGCAGGATCCGGGCGGGCGGGCTATGAAAAGCGTGAATCAAATCAAAGGATGTTGACGCTCGGGTCGATGTTTTGTATCAACAGCAGATGGTCAGGCTCGTAGGTCTGAAAATCGCCGCGCCAGGTCGTGCGGATGCGTATTTGGTCGTAGGAGAAACCGTC
>JAGFJD010000068.1 GCA_024102975.1 Phaeodactylibacter sp.
GCCAGCGGCCGGGCCGCGTCGGTGATGGCGCCGATCTTG
This sequence comes from Phaeodactylibacter sp., assembly GCA_024102975.1. Classification (GTDB taxonomy): domain Bacteria; phylum Bacteroidota; class Bacteroidia; order Chitinophagales; family Saprospiraceae; genus JACJXW01. Next base: position 40 of record JAGFJD010000068.1, read on the forward strand.
GCTGCGAAGCCGGTGTGTTTTTCGACCTCTTCATCCGTTACGATGTGGATGTCCAGCAAGCCTTTGACCTGATGCCCGGTGCGCAGGAAATAGATGTATTCCAGGCTGTTGCCCCAGCCTTCCAGCCAAAGCGTCAGGTCGTTGCGCTGAGCGGCCGTGCCGGCGAAGTGAAGGATCAGGTCAATATCGCTGTACAGGCCCGCCGTAGCGTTTTTGGCGCTGCCGAAAAGGTAAACCCCTTTAACGCCAAACCTTTCCGGGTCGAGCCGGGCTGCAACCTGCTCTGCCGCGCTCTGCCGCCAGCGCCAGTAGAAGCCGGTATCCTTGCCGCTTTTCGGCAATACCGTCCTTTCCTTTTCAGCGGGGGTGCCCGAAGGCTTCGCAAATAAGGCAACTGCTTTATTTTCCTCCGCATTCATCAGCACCTTCAGGACATGGCCGCCGGTACAGGCCGGCACGTCTATCACTTTGACGGCATCCGACAAGTGGGCTGATTCGGGAAGCAGGCCGGCCAGGATATTGGGCGATCCCTTAAAGAAAGATTCATTGAAAATATTGCCGCGATCGTCGGGATACAGGGGCAGGTACCGGATATCGGCCTCGACCAGGTCCTGGAAAAAATGGGTGCCAAAAGACAGTTCCGGGACGTATTCCCTGCGCATCCTGGCAATCTCGATCAGCATGGCGGTGTTGTTGATGTCGGAGTAGGTGACGCTCACGCCGAGTTTGATGTCGCCCCGGCTGCCCCAGCGGCCGGGCCCCATCAGGATGAACTGCCTTTTGGGCAGCACCTTGTTCAGGCGCCCTACGGCTTTGCCCACGGCGGCGAGCGCCGCATAGTCGGGCAGCTCGCTGTATTTCAGGGGGTCGATGTACACGATATGCGAAATATTGGGCACAATGCCATTGGTCACGTGCTTGCTGGCGGTAAAAGCCAGGCTGCTTTCCGGGATATCATGCGGGATTTCGGCCGGCTTGTCGATTTTGCCGAAGCTTTGGGGGCGGCACTGCAGCAGATAGAAGTGTTCGCCGTCGTGAGCAAACTCGATATCGACAGGAAAATGCAGCTCCTTCTGAAGTACAGACATAATCGAACGGATAACCGGGATGAAGTCCGTATTTTGGATCAGGCCGTTGAACGTGACGATGAAGTTGTCCTCCCCGAAATGCATCCCCAGCCGGTGGGGTTGCTGGATGTGGTTATCCGCGATCCTGGACACGATCTGGTGGATGGCCGGGTAATCCCTGCCGTGCTGCCGCAGCAGTTCCTGGATGTCGAGAGTTTCCAGCTTTCGGTTTTCCAGGTTGATCACATCGATCTTTTTTGGGGAGTACCGCACGATATCCTCAATCGTCACATTGACGCTCAGGCCGGGTTTTCCGGGCGCCACCAGCACGGGATAATCATCGCTCAGCCGGTCTACCGCCCGGGTGCCCAGGCCGGGCACCAGCCGGGCCAGGCCATCTTCCTTTTCGATCCTGCCCGACCATTTGTAGTTGTTGTCAGAAAAAGCCACCCCGGCAAAGGCGGGAAAGAAATAGGGGCCAACCCTCTGGCCCACCACTTCCTGGATCAGGATGCCCATTTCCTCATCGTAATCCAGCAGCCCTCTTTCAATGCGGTATTCCATGGGGTCGGGCCCGAAGGTGGAAGCATATACCTCTGCGATGGCGTCCGTGAGTTCTTCGAGCCTTTCCTTTTTTGTTCCCTGGTTGGAAATAAACAGGCTTTTGTATTTGCCGGCAAAGATGGCCTCCGGCTGGTCTTCCAGCAGGCTGGTGCTTCTGATGACCAGGGGGACATCGGCGAAGTCGTCCAGCATCTGGCTAAGGGCTTTCAGCATCTCGGAAGGGAAGGCGGAATTTTTAAAGACCAGGGAGACAAAGGAGTACTCTTTGCGGATTTGTTCGATGTCCTTGAATTTCTGTTCTACAATGTCTTCCAGGTTGTTGTATTTGATGAAATTCAGGATGCCGTCAGAAGTGATGTACCAGGTTTTAGGGACGAGGAACTTCCTGGAATAATCGTCGCTGAATTCGGATTTGTTCAGGATTTGCTGAGACAGGAAAAGCCCGGAGCTCTTCCCGCCGAGCTTGCCGTGGCTGTCCACGGGATGGATGACGTGGTTGACCAGGCCGTGGATGTCATCCAGTTCAATAAATTTTTTGGCGGTTTTGATGAATTCGTTCTGGTTGCTGAGCAGGCGCCGGATCAGGATGATCCTCAGGCTCTTTTCCCGGTTGGGCGGCAGTTCCAGCCCGTTGGCTTTGAGGTGGTAGTAGCGGGCGAGGGCGGCGCTGATCTCTTCAAAGGACGAACCCGTGTTATTCAGGGTGTTGACCAGGAAAGCCGACTGGTCTTCCTTTATCCAGCGGCTGATGTTGTCGATGATTTCCTGTTCGCCCAAATGTTTGCTGGCCAGTTCGAAAATCTGTTTGCTGCTGGCAATGAAATCCTTCATGGGCCTGGCCTGATAGGGGAAATTGGACTCTTTCTGCACGTCCAGCTCATCTCTGGCGCCGGCGCTGAACAGGTCGAACAGTTGCTCGCTTTCCGTTATGCCTTTCCAGCACAGGTAGTTCACCATTTTCTGGGAAATGCGGATGAGCAGCCGGGGGTCGGTTTTTTTCAGGATATCCAGGACTGCCGCCCACCCGAACCGTTTTTCCTGTACCTGTTTCCCGTTGGCTTCGAAAACGGATTTGAGCTGTTTGTGCAAAAAATAGCTGCTTATTAATTCAGCTACGCTTCGCATCAGTTTTTGCTCTTCCTTCAGGAAGGGGCCGTAGTCGCAAGGGGGCCTTTTCTCGGTATAATACACCTGCACTTTGCCCACCTTTTCATCATAGGCCACGATGTCGGACTCCAGCAGCCACTCCGTTTCCCGGAAGGCGGAGGACTGGGCCTGCATCTGGCGGTAAATTACTCTGGCTACGCAGATGTCCGGATATTGCCAGCCGGAGGGAATGGCCCGGATGATTCCGTTCAGCACAGCGCCGGCGTCTTTGCCTGTATCGCTCAGCAACTCCTGGATTTCATACAAACAGTTGAGTTCTTTGGCTCTTTCCTGCAACTGATTGATCAAACTATCGGAAATATGGTCTTGGCTCATACGTATTTGCCTCCCTTTATGCAATCGCTGCTAAATACCTTTCATGATGACCCCTCTGCCCGTTTTCCCGTCTGCTTTTATCTTCAGCGGCGCGCCGGTTACCGCGTGTTTGACGAAGGGGGTTTCTTCAACCGTCCGGAGCTGCGCTATCCAATCCATGTCAAAAGCATACCGGTGGGGATAAGGGATCGAAAAATAGAACACCCGCAAACTTGCCACGTTGTGAAAGAAGTGAGAACCCTGGCTCATGTCCTGGCGCTGGTGTTCGCCGGCCGCTTCGACGATGGCCCTGGCGCCGGAAATCTGGCTCCAGCCCACCGGGATGCCGGCCCAGGGGTCGGTGGTGCCCCAGCGGCCATGCCCGATGAGCAGGTAAGGCCTCCCGGCGGCAACCAGCGCCCGGTTGATCCTTTCCAGTTCTTCCGCAATCTGAAAAGCCTGCCGGGGGTCCGCTTTCTGTGATTTCACAAAAACAATATCGGCGATATTGTCCACCTGGCCATTGCCCATCACTCTGTCGGAAGCAATAACTGCCTGCGGGTTCCGCAAATCCTCCTCCGAAACATTTATGGTACCGCTTGAAACAGCAAGAGGGCGAACCTGCAAAAACGCGAAACGGTGTGGCGCTTCATCTGTATCCCTGGACAAAGCTACCGCAAATTCAACTTCGGCCGCCGATTTGATGGTGTTCTCGCAGATGGCCATCAGGCTTTTCAGCAGTTCATTGAGCGGCAGGGCATGCTGGATCAGGATCGGCGCAAAAGTCAGGATTAAAGGGCAGCCCTCCTGCTGCCCCGGCCATAAACCGCCGCTCCGGGGGTCGTAGCTGGACACGAGATGAAGCAGCGTGCCGTCTTTCTGAGCTTCTGTAAAGTGATATGCCGACAAGTATTCCGTTTCCCGGATGGGGTCGTATTCGGGCGGGGTGCCCATATTTACGGCCCAGAACTTCAGTTGGGTCTGCTCCAGCATGTCTTTCATGCTCCGGAAAGGAGGGGGGGAAGCCGGCGATGCCGGGGAATAAGCCCAGCCCCCCCCTCCGTCCACGATCGTTTTCCCCAGCCCGAGGGCCAGATTTGCCACGCCCTCTTCCGGATCTGCGCCGGGCGCAGGATAGAAGTTGTAGGAACGCAAAACGCCGGATATTTCCGGATAAAACCTCTCGCCGTATTTATTGCCGGCTACCTCCTGGATAATAACCGCCATTTTTTCGTCTTCCGTCCGGTGCCGGGTTGCCTGCCTGTAGCTTTTTGCCGCTTTAAAAAAAGTGGAGGCATATACGAACTTGATGGCTTCCACCAGCTTCCGGAACCGCGTATCGACATCCAACTGGTTGTTCGGCGTCATTTTCGTCCGGTAAATCCCGGCAAAAGGTTCATGCCTGGCGTCCTCCAGCAAGCTCGAAGAACGAACGGCGAGCGGAAGTTTGATCCCGGTGACGATCATTCTCAAATCCCCGAGGATGTGGAACGGCAAATCTGCCTGCTGAAATTCCAGGGCAATTTTCTCGTCAGGTTCATCCGACAGTGCCAATGGCCAGAGGGCGTTGCTCTGCATGAAATCATCAAAAACATCCGTCCGGATAACCGCCATCTTCGGTATGTCGACGGCGAATTCCGGAAACAGGCTCCGATCCAGCCGGGACACGAGGGCCGAATGGATAAACTCCAGGCCACTGGCTTTGCCCCCAATGGCGCCCGTCCCCAGGTAGGAGATGGGATAATCAGATTGTAAGAAGGCCGTGCTGAGATGCATAAGCTAGCTTTTAACTGCCGCCAAATGCCCTATATCCACCCTCTGCTCTGGCAGGCCCGCACAACCCGGTCGACGGAGATGACGTAAGCGGCGTCCCGCATTCCCAGCCGGTTGTGTTTTGAAAAATCGCTTACGGCGGAGAATGCGGTGGTCATTTTCATGTCCAGCTTGGAAAGGACTTCATCCTTGGACCAATAGTAGTTCATGTTGTTCTGAACCTGCTCGAAATAGCTGCAGATCACCCCGCCGGAATTGGCCAGGAAATCGGGGATGACGAATATGTTCTTGCTTTCCAGGATCGGGTCGGCTTCCGGCGTAGTCGGGCCGTTGGCCCCTTCGGCGATTATTTTAACCCGGCTGCTGATCGTCGGGGCGTTCTCTTCGGTGATCTGGTTTTCCAGCGCGGCGGGCACCAGGATGTCTACCTCCTGTTCCAGCCAGGCGTCGCCGGGCAGCACTTCATAACCCAGGCCCCTGGCTTTCTCCTTGTTGATGCCGCCGTAGATGTCGGTAATAGCGGTGAGTTCCGTTAAATCGATGCCGTCTTTTTTGCGGAAGGAGTAACTCGTTTTCTCGTCATTGTCCCAGGAAGACACGCACACGGCCCGGCCGCCCATTTTCTGATACAGTTCGATGGCATACTGGGAAACGTTCCCGAATCCCTGGAAGCTGGCGCTGGTGTTTTCAGGGCTGATGTTCAATTGCCGCAGGGCCTCCCGCACGGTAATCATGGTGCCGTAACCCGTAGCTTCTTTCCTGCCCTGGGAACCGCCCAGGCCAATCGGTTTCCCGGTGATCACGCCCGGATATTTCGCCCCCGTGATGGTTTCAAACTCGTCCAGCATCCAAAGCATGTGCTGGGCGTTGGTCATTACGTCAGGTGCGGGAATGTCGGCGTAGGGGCCAATATTCTTCACGATCTGCCGAATCCATCCCCGGCAGATTTGTTCCTGTTCGAACGGGCTGAGGTTGTGGGGGTCGCAGATGACGCCGCCCTTGGCGCCGCCCAGAGGTATGTCGGCAACGGAGGTTTTCCAGGTCATCCACATGGAAAGCGCGCGCACGGTATCCACCGTTTCCATAGGGTGGAAGCGGATGCCGCCTTTGGCCGGCCCGCGCGCGTCATTGTGCTGGATCCGGAAGGCCCGGAATACTTTTTTGTTGCCGTCATCCATGTGAACAGGGATGGCGAAGTGGAATTCGCGCATGGGGTTGCGCAGAAATTCACGGGCGGATTCGTTCAGCCCCAGCAAATCGGCCGCGCGGTCAAATTGCTTCTGGGCCGTCAGGAATGGATTATATGACGTTTTGACCATTTATGATAATTTTCGGTTAGGAATCTGGCCCGTTGACAAAAAAAATTTCGCCAAAATCAAATATTGGGAAATAGCTTTTTTTTGTCAAAAAATATCGTTTTTTCCTGCTTTCAGGGCTAATAAAGATAGGTTATTTTTTACACACTTGCTGGCGAAAGCCACACTATTTTTGGGGTTTTTGCCTCCTGTTCGCGGGCGGGCTGAAGTTTTCATGCCGAAGCCGGAAAACGCGCCAGCCCGGCCGGCGCAGCATCAATTCCGCCCATTCCGGTGGAAAAGGCCCCGGAGTTACAACCCCGGCCATATATTTTGGTTAAGTTCATATTTTTTGTCATTTTCGCATCCTGATTCGAACAGCAATGATGGAGAATATAAAAGAGCTGAAGGCTCTACTGGGTTATCCGAAGGATATAGTGATCACTACCCACCGCAATCCCGACGGCGACGCCATCGGGGCCTCTCTGGGCACTTACCACTTTCTGAACAAGCTGGGCCATGCGGTCCGGATCGTTTCGCCTTCCGAGTATCCCGACGGGTTCGGCTGGATGAAAGACATCGAAAAGATCGTCATTTACGATACGGAGCCGGAAGAGGCCCAGGCTGTGATCCAAAGGGCAGACATTATTTTTTGCCTGGATTTCAACGCCCTGGACCGCATCGACAAAGTGGGAGACCTGGTCGAAAAGGCAAAGGCCGTGAAGGTCATGGTCGACCATCACCTCTATCCCGAGCCGTTTCCGGATTTTATACTCTCCGACACCACCGCCAGCTCCACCTGCGAGCTGGTCTTCGACCTCATCAATGGCCTGGGGTGGAAAGAACACATGGACCACCTGATCGGCGAATGCCTGTTCACCGGCATCCTGACCGACACCGGATCCTTTAAATACAGCACTTCGGCCAAGCTCTACCGAATCGTCGCGGAACTGATCGAGTTTGGCGTCGACGACTATAAACTGCAGGACCTCATCTTCAACAGCATGAGCGAAAAGCACCTCCGCCTGTTGGGGCATTGCCTGCACAACCGCATGGAAATACTGGATGAATACCAGACCGGAATCATCACCCTGACCAAAGAGGACTACGCCAACTTCGACATTCAGAGAGGCGACACGGAAGGCATCGTCAACTTTTTGCTGAAAATAAAAAACGTGAAAGTCGCCGCTTTCATCACCGAACAACCGACGATCGTCAAGATTTCTCTCCGGTCCAAAGGAGATTTCTCCGTACAGGAAATTGCCAAAAGGCATTTCAAGGGGGGCGGCCATAAAAACGCTTCCGGGGGGTATTCCTTCCAGTCGCTGAGCACGACGGTGCGGCGTTTTAAAAAAGTGCTTCCTTTGTACAAGGACCAGCTTATCGCCTGAGAGCTTGTTTGGAGGCCACTTTTGGAGATGAGAAGCTGCCTCCAAACAAGCTCTGAAATGCCGGAAACCCGGAGGCTGTGCATGCATTCCCCCCCCCGGCCGGGCGGCGAACTTCAGCCTTTTACGCCGGCATGGCGGGCAATTTGCAAAAAAGGAGGTACCTTCATGCCGAGAATAAATTTCCATCGATGATGCGAGCGGCATTTTTTCTGGCTTTCCTGTCTGTCTTGTCCGGCGCGGCCTGCCGGCAGGAAAAAGGCCGGCTGGTTACTCAGCACGGATATGAGTACATCAACCACACCAACCGGGGAGGGGCTACGCCTCAGCCCGGAGAATATGTTTACTTTCAGGTCCAGATCCGGAACGGAGACAGCATCATCCATTCGACCCGCGCCCAGGGGGCGGCGCCTTTCCTGCAGATCCCTTCCGTCAACAACCCCCGCCGGCGGCCCTCCCCGGTGGAAGACGTGCTCCGGGAACTCTCGGAAGGGGACAGCGCTACGGTGCTGATCCGCATCGATACCATCGGCGTAAAACCCAAAGGGTTCGAAAATGCAAAAATGATGCACTATGATGTTGTGCTGCTGGACATCAAATCGGTGGACAGCTATCAGGAAGAGGCGAAAGAAGAGCGAAAAAAACGAGAGGCGGCAGCCGAAGCTGCCCGCGCCAGGCTCCGGGAGGTGGAAGAGCAGGCCAGGGAAACCCTGAAACAATACAAAAACGGAGAACTGGAGGAACAACTCATCGAAACCAGCTCCGGCCTCCGGTACATCATTCAGGAGGAGGGGGATGGCCCGGGCGCAGAACCGGGGCGCCACGTGAGCGTCCAGTATCTCGGCGCCCTGGTGAAGAACGGCAAAGTCTACGATACCTCTTTCCGGCAGGGAGAACCCTTGAAATTCCCGGTCGGGGACGGGCGCGTGATCAAGGGCTGGGACGAAGGCGTCGCCCGCCTTAAAGAAGGCGCCAGGGCAACGTTCTTTATTCCCTATCAGCTGGCTTACGGCGAAAAAGGGTCCTCTCCGGATATACCGCCCAAAGCCGAGCTGCTGTTGTATGTGGAAGTTGTTGAAGTTTTCTGAGTATCCTTAAAAAACAACTTCACTGCAACTAAGGGTCTCAAACAGTGAAGTTGTTTTTTAATCGCTACTAAAGAGACATCCTTTTTGGCAGTGAACTTGTTATTGTCTATAAATATTTTTTAACCAACGGAAAGCCACGTGCTTTCCTTAAACCAAAGGAGGCGTTATGACCGCTGATCAACTTCATGAGTTGAAGAACCGCCTGGGTGTTCTTGGGAGGTATCTTTGACGTCGATGAACGAAAATTTCAGATAGAAGAAAAAGAACAACAAACGCTGAACCCCAATTTCTGGGACGACCCCAAACGGGCCGAGGGCATCCTCAAAGAGATTAAAAGCCATAAAGCGTGGCTTGCCGCCTATGAAAAGGTGAAAACGAGGATCGAGGACGCGGAGGTGCTCTATGAATTCTTTAAGGAAGGCGAGGGCACGGAAGCAGAGGTGGACGCCCGCTACAAGGAAGCTTTGGAGGCAGTTGATGAGCTGGAGTTCCGCTCTACCCTCAACAAGCCCGAAGATGAGCTGGGCGCCATCCTGGAGATCAATTCCGGCGCGGGAGGCACCGAAGCCTGCGACTGGTCGGAAATGCTGCTGCGCATGTACACCATGTGGGCGGAAAGCAAGGGGTTCAAAGTGACGGAACTGAACCGGACCGACGGCGACGTAGCCGGCATCCGCTCGGCTGCCATCGAGATCGACGGCGACTTCGTGTATGGCCTGCTCAAAGGAGAGAACGGCGTACACCGCCTGGTGCGGATCAGCCCGTTCAATGCCCAGGGCAAACGGATGACTTCGTTCTCTTCCGTCTTCGTCCACCCCATGGTGGACGACCGGATCGAGGTGGAGATCAACCCCGCCGACCTGGAATGGGACACTTTCCGCGCCAGCGGCGCCGGCGGGCAGCACGTCAACAAGACCGAATCCGCCGTGCGGGTCCGCCACCTGCCGACCGGCATCGTGGCCGAGTGCCAGCAGGAACGCTCTCAGCACATGAACCGGGAAAAAGCCCTGCAGATGCTGAAGTCCCGCCTCTACGAACTCGAACTCGAAAAGCAGAAAGCGGAAAAAGAGAAGGTAGAAGCCGGCAAGATGAAAAACGAATGGGGGTCCCAAATCCGCAGTTACGTGCTGGACGACCGAAGGGTCAAGGACCACCGCACCAGCTACCAGACCAGCCAGACCGAGTCCGTGCTGGACGGGGACCTGGACGATTTCCTCAAAGCTTTTTTGATGAACAGCACCGTAGAGAATTGAAGCGCCAGGTAATAAATGGCCAGGATCAACAGTTAAAGACAGGATGACAGGGGGAGGTACCTAAGGGCATAGAGCATACTGCTGGACATTTTTTGGACACAGAGTACGCCGAGAAGACACAGAGCCACACAGAGGCTTGATTATCAACGGAAAACTTTGCGCATCTCTGTGTTGGACTCCGTGCGCTCTGTGTCCAAAACCATTTTGTCCAGTAGTGTGGGCATAGAGAATTGACAGGATTAACAGGATGTAGTGCTTTCGGCAGTAAATAACTGCCCTGGAACTTCCTTCCCGGCGCAGTAGCGGCTTGCGAAACCGGGGCGTGCCTATCCTGAAAATCCTGTTCATCCTGTCTGGAAACCCCTGATGCACAACCGGCAAATCCTGTCTCCACCACCCGTAAATCCTGTCCGCTTTATGGATCACCGTCTCCCGTTTCGCCTGGTACAAGCTGCCGCCGTGTCCGTGTTCCTGGGCCGTGCCTGGCAGCACCTCTACTGGGACGCCCCTTACCGGGCCCTCCTCTGGGATGAAGCCTGGATGAAGCCCCTGGTAGAGCCCGTCCTGGGCATAGGCTGGCGGGAATACGTGACCAGTTCTCAAACGGACATCTTTATTCAAAGCCTGATCGCAGGAACGGGCTGGTTCTACCTGGCCTGCGCGCTGGCTGCCCTGTTCGTGGGCCGCCTGGGCAGGGTGGGGCGGGCCGTGTTGTGGGTGGGCGCCGCCAACCTGGTCCTGCTGGCTGCGCTGTATTGCAAAGAAAAATTTTTCTTCGCCGGGCAGTTTTTCGAATATACCCTCCAGTGGGGTGCGCCGGTTATGCTGGCGGTCCTGGCCAAAAATCCGGATCAGCCCTGGCCGGGGCGGTTCGTCCTTTTTGTGAAAATAGCCATTGCCCTCACCTTCACCTGCCACGGTTTGTACGCTGTGGGCTTCTACCCCCGCCCCGGCAGCTTTTTGGTGATGACGTTGAATATCCTGCCCGTCAATGAAACCGGAGCGGTTCACTTCCTCAATACGGCGGGCGCTCTGGATTTCCTGCTCAGCCTGGCGCTCTTCCTGCCCGGCCGCTGGCCGCGGGCCGCTCTGGCCTACGCGGCTTTCTGGGGCCTGGCCACCTCTGTTGCCCGGGTTTGGGCTCACTTCCACTGGGAATTCTGGGACAATGTCCTGATACAGTGGCTGCATGAATCGGTGATGCGGTTCCCGCATTTCCTGGTGCCGCTGGCCCTGTTATTGGTCTTGTCGCGAACGCAGTGGATGCGCAATGGCCGATTTTTCAATATCTTGGAGGGATAAAAACCATTGCTGTCATGTTTGCTTTTGGCCCTTCCATTACCGATACCCACCTGCAACAGGTCAAGGCACTGCAGAAAGCCAACCTGCCGGGGAACATCACCCATCGGGAAGCCCTGGAACAAGGCTTCGTCACCGTCGACCACGATATGGATACCCTTCGGGATATGAATACGCCCTACCGCCACAGCGCCGCCTGGGCAGGCGAGGAACTGGCCGGCTATGCGCTGGTGATGGAAACCCGCTTTAAAGACCGCATTCCCGTCCTTTTCCCCATGTTCGAGCTGCTGGATGGAATTCCCTGGCGGGGCAAGCCCCTGCGGGACTGGCGCTATTTCGTCATGGGGCAGGTGTGTGTGGCCAAACCCTACCGGGGAAAAGGCGTTTTTGAAGGCCTCTACCTGGATCTGCGGGACCGCCTCTCGGCCCATTTCGACCTGGTGGTGACCGAGATTTCCACCCGGAACCCGCGCTCTGTCCGGGCCCACGGGAAAGTGGGCTTCGAGAATATCCACGAATATACCGACCCGGACGGAGAGCACTGGGTGGTCGTAGGGTGGGGATGGGAGTAGGAATGTGTACAGGTGCAGACGTGCATTTTTGCCCGGAAGAGCTTTAGCGAGGACGGGTGTGCATTCGTACAGGGGGGGGCGATTCTCATTTGTACACCTTTGGCATATCGCCTGGGGAAATGCCCTGAAATTGATGGTTCCATGGCTGCATTGGCCCATTGTCAGGCCGCCCGTGCCCCGCAAACCATGGGTCAAAGGAACCCTGAAGCCATTAGCAGCGTACATTTTGGAAGTTTTCATGCCGAAAACCACAAGAGGATACAAACCAGAATCGCATTCGTACAGGGGGCACGCCTGCACAAATAAGCACCAGACAGAAATACTTTGACATACGTTGAAATTAAGATATATTTCCCCCCATTTCCCCCCACTTCCACCTTTTTTCATATATTTCCATATATTTCCATATATTTCCATATATTTCCCCCCATTTCCCCCCATTTCCCCCCATTTCCATGTATTTCCATGTATTTCCATTTATTTCCATGTATTTCCATGTATTTCCATTTATTTCCATATATTTCCACATAACCCCTCCTCGCCTCTTCACCCACTATCCTCGTACTCTCTGCGCTGTTCTTCCCGCCGGCCCTTCATTTCTCGGGCCAGCACGTTGTCCTTCGGCTGTTCGT
>JAGFJD010000157.1 GCA_024102975.1 Phaeodactylibacter sp.
CTCACAATATGGCGCCACTGCTCTAATCAGCGATCCTTCTCTTAATCTTTTCACCGCCACAAAAAATATCAGCGAATACTTTGCCGTGTGTTCAAAACTGAACATTCCTTTGCAGAAAGCCTATGGATTCTATAAGCAGGTTTGTCAAAATACTCAAATCTTATATCCTGGCCACCAAAGCCTTTCTGTTCTTGAACAGTTGCTTCAAAAATATCAGCCCACCGGAAACAGGGTTTATGATATGGAAATTGTTTCGGTAGCTATCGTTCACCAAATACCGGAAACGGAGTTTTTTCCATTGATAATCAGGTCTCTGTGTGGCTCTGTGCCTTCCCTGCCTGCAAGGCCGCGCCTCGCAGCAGGCAGGTCGGCGTACTCTGTGTCCAGAAAAATGTCTAGTAGTGTGCTCAGCCCGCTGTGCTTTCCTGCCTGCCCCAAAGGCGGCCCCTGTCCGGGGCTGCGCCGCCGGCGGGCAGGTTAAACCGCAGGAGCCGCAGAGGCAAAACGATATAAATGCCTCCGGGGAGCAGCGCCTACAGCCTTCTCTGCGCGCGCCGCGCCCCCTGCGGTTCAAATAAAAGCGGAGGTTTCCCTCCTTTACATTCACTCCTCCCGGTCCTCATACCACTTCTCGTCCGAAAAGCCATGCCGGCTTTCGTCCTTGGCGCGCAGCACCACGACGGCCTGCACCAGGATCATCACCGGCAGGCCGATGGCGCCCAGGCCGATAATGAAAGGGGAAGGATAAATGAACAGGAGAAAGATCATCATCATCAGGATGACAAAAATCCAGGCGGTCGCGGTTTTGTAGTGCATGGTGATGGCGGTTGATAGTTGTTTGTTGTCTGTTGTTGGACCAAACAGGCAACAGACAACTAACAACCAGGCACCCCCGGAGTTCATGCGGCCTTCGCTAACAACTCGGCTTTTTCCCCGTCGATGTCGAACCAGCGGCCGGCGTTGTACACTTCTTCGTAGCCCAGCATTTGCAGGGACTGGGCAACCCAGCCGGAACGGATGCCTTCTTCGCAGCAGATTATCCAGGGCCGGGGTAGTTCTTCCAGTTCTTTCAGGTAGTAGAGGTGGAGGTCCCAGGGAATGTTGACGGAACCTTTGGCGTGGGAAAGTTCGTACTCTTCCCGGGAGCGGACGTCAATGACGGTGCCGCTGAATGCGTTGGGTATGTCTCGGATAAGCATGGCAGGAGCATTTTGGTGAAAAAATAGCCCCGCTCTTGATCATAGCTTGCCAGGCGTTTTTGGGACTGGCACCCGACTAAGGCGGTTCGGAGATAATATTGTTCTAAGATACGATTTTTCGCCAAAGAAAAAAGTGATAAAAATCACCAGGCTCAACTATTTCTTTTTCATTTAAAGCATATTGCCAAATAACATACCGAAGGGTTTTTCACAGTTCGTGGTTCACACACTCCTGCCCTGGCCTCGTGCGCCGGGAACAAAATGCCGTTGTCCTGACGAATGCTGCACATGGTCAGGATGCTGGCCCTGTGGAATTTGCACAGCAAGCATTCTACAGGGCTGGCCGTTAGCCTTTGGCATTGGTTCCCCTCGATAAACTCGGGCCAGGTTCGCTGTCAATCAACGTCTGGGGGCGGAAGGGGTGGCCGGAAAAAGAAAAACCAGGGCTGATTTGATTACAACCCTGGTTTTTCTTTTTCCGGCCAAAAAACTTACGACAGCCGCCCTTTGCGCCGGCTGAGGTGCTCGGAAGCCACCTCCTTTGCCGTGGCGCTTTTCAGGAAGTCGGAAAATTCGCGGGCCTGCCGCGATTGCTTTTCCGGCTCCAGCAGGAAGACGCTGACGGGTGCTTCCTGGCGAGGAGTCAGGAAGCGGAAGGCATCCACCTGTACGCCTCCGGATTCGAGGCCGGCAACCAACGGCGTGTCGGCGGTTTGGTTGATGAGGGCCATCGCCGTTTTGTCCTTCAGCTCTTCGCCGAGCAAATCTTCAGCGGAGATGACCTTCACGCCCATCCGGCCGCCGTTGCCGTACCGGCTTTCGTAAGCATTCCATTCCTCCCGGGCAAGGCTTTTGAGTTCCGGAGAGGAGACGTAAACGGTCACATCGGGCGGATCCATGATCCGGCCTCTGATGTCAAAAAATACCTGCAGGGTGGCCACCAGGGTACCCAGCATGACGGTTGACAAGTAAAACCAGGCTGCGAACTTGTTGCTGATACGCATAGGGAAAATATATTTCCCAGAAAGACGGAGGACAAGGTGGGGGGCCACGGGGGGAGGGAGAGGAATATTTTCGGTGTTCGGGGTTCGCTGTTCGGGGTTCGCGGGCGAACAGCGCCCGTCCTCGTGCCTCGGCCGGGTAAAAACAGCGAAAAGCAAAAAAGAGCCCACCCTGATCTTCAGGGCAGGCCCGCCCGTAAAGGGCAAGGCAGTTCAGTCGTCGAAAGCCAAATCGATCACTAAAACTGCCTCAGTAGTTCTTCGCGCCGGCTGCGGGATACCGGCAGGGTCATCTTGTTGCTCATGACCAGGTAGCCGCCGTCGGCCCGCACGAACTCGCGCACGTGGTTGAGGTTGACCAGGTGGGAGTGGTGTGTGCGGTAAAAGCCGAACTCGGTCAGCAGCTCTTCGAAATCCTTAAGTGTCCGGGAGATCAGCTTTTTCCTTCCGTCTTTCAGGTAAATCATGGTGTAGTTGCTGTCGGACGAGCAAGCCACGATCTCTTCCGGGAAGACGAATTCGATGCTTTCCTTGGTAGCCAGGGCGATCTTGCCGGGCCGCCCCCGCTGCTCTTCCTTGATATTGCTGAACAACACTTCCAGCTGAGAGTTGGACAGGTTGTGCCTCGATTTTCGGCTGTGCCGCTCGACGGCGGCCTTCAACTCGTCCACCTGTATGGGTTTCAGCAGGTAATCCAGCGCGCTGAACTTGATGGCGCGGATGCCGAACTCGTCGTAGGCCGTCGTGAAAATCACGTCGAAGGGCACTTCCCCCAGGCTTTCCAGTAGCTCAAACCCGTTGAGGCGCGGCATTTCAATGTCCAAAAATAATAAATCCGGCGGGTTTTCCCGCAAATGGGCCGCCCCCTGTTCCGAATCCGTAAACGAAGCGGCCACCTCCACGTCCGGGCAGTGCTTGTCGAGCTTCAGTTTCAGGGTCTCCACACTGTGGCGTTCATCGTCAATGATTACAGCTTTTATCATAGCGTTGGGTGTTTTTGGTTATAAAGGTATCTGCAGGACCACTCTCGTCCCCCTCCCCTTCCCGTTGTCGTCTGTCAGGTCGATGACCTCGACCGATGCGTTGGCGTTATAGAGCTTGTTGATCATGCTGATCCGGTCCTGCGTGATGGACATGCCCATGGACTTCCGGCGGGTGGCGGTCTTCGACCGGAGCCGCCGGGCCTCCTCCCGGCCGATGCCGTTGTCTTCGATCACGCAATGCAGGGTGCCGTTCTGCCGGGTGATGGCCAGGTCGAGGTGCCCCTTGCCTTCTTCCTTATGCACCAGCCCGTGCCAGATGGCGTTCTCGACGTAGGGCTGCAGCAGCATGGGCGGTATTTCGATTTCCTCGATCCGGAGCCCCCGGCCGACCTTCACTTCGTAGTCGAACTGCTGCTCGAAGCGGAGGCTTTCCATTTCGATGTACAATTTAAGGGATTCCAGCTCGTCTTTCAGGTTGACGTATTCCGAGCGGGAATTCTGCAGGATGAGCCGGATGAGGCGCGAGAAGCGGTTGAGATAGTCGGAGGCCTTGTCAGTATCGTTCTTGAGGATGTAATAATCGATGGAGTTGAGGCAGTTGAAGATGAAGTGGGGGTTCATCTGGGCCCGCAGGGCGTTGAGTTCCACATTGGCCAGCTTGCGGTCGAAATCGGCCTTCATGGCCTCCTTCCGGCGGACCTGGGCAATGCGCCAGCGCACGAACAGCACGGTGTCCAGCACAATGAACAGGCCCAGGGACAGCCAGAACCACCAGGCTTTCCACCAGGGCGTGGTGATAAAAATGTCGAGGGTATAGGGTTCCGGATTCCAGGCACCTTCATTGTTGGCGGCTTTGAGGCGGAACTGATACCGCCCGCCGGGGATGTTGGTATAGGAAGCGAACCGGCGCTTGCCGGCGTAGACCCAGTCTTCGTCTACGCCCACCAGTTGGTAGGCAAAGGTGTTTTGCTCGGGCAGGTTGAACCCGATGGCGGAAAATTCAAGGGAGAAAAAGTTCTGCCGGTAGCTCAGGCGCAGTTCACCCTGCCCGGGCAAAGCGGTGTCTTCATCAAAAACCCTGAAGGAAGTCAGGTAAGGAACGGGCAATTCCGGGTTGGCGCGCAGGCTGTCGGGGTGGAAAAAGTAGATGCCCCTCCGGGCGCCGATGGCGAGTTCGCCGGTAGACAGGAGCGCAAAAGCATTGGCGTTCTTTGCCGGAATGCCGTAACCGGGGCCGAACAACTCGCTTTCCAGCGTACCGGGGTTGAACCGGATCAGGCCGCGCCCGCCGTTGAGCCACAGCATCCCGCTGCGGTCGCAGATCACGTTCATGACGTTATCGGTTTTCAGGCCGTCCTTTCGGGTGTATTTCCGGGCGATGCCCTGCTCGGGCGTGTCGAGATTGACGACCCCCAGGCCTTCCTCCCCCCCGGCTACCCAGAGCCGCCCGTGCCGGTCTTCGGCAAAGCCCCAGATATCGCCAAAGCTACGGTCGCGCCGCCCGTCCGCAGCAATAGCCGGGAAGTTGATAATGCTGTCTTTCCCCCGGATATAAACGCTGAAGCCGGATGCCGCCCGAATCCAGGTATTCCCCCGGCTGTCCTGAAACAGCCGTTCGATCCAGGTGCTGCGGTTGACATCGCCTTCCTGCAGTTCCTGCTCGTAGTGTTTCACCGTCCGGCTGTCCAGGTTTACCCGGAACAGGCCGCGGCGGCGGCTGCCCACCCATACCTCGCCGTCCGGCCCTTCCGCTACTGACCGGAAGAAGGGGGCTTTTTCCGGGAAGGGCAGGGGGATATGCTCCAGGCGCCTTTCTTTTTCGAGGAAATAATAGAGGTTGTTGCTGCCCACCAGCAGGACTTTGCCATTGCGGAGGCGCAATATCTTTTGTGCGGGGAATCCCCCCTGGTTGTCGTAGAACTGCTCTGGTGCCCGGACGATGCTCCACGCGCTGGTTTGGCGGTCCAGGATGTACAGGCCTTCGCCCTGGATGACGGCCAGGTAGAGGAAGCGACCGTCCGTGCTTTCGGCCACACCATTGGTGATGTAGTACAGTTCGTCGTCCGGCACGGGATACTCCCGGAAATCCACCTGGTTGCGGAGCGGGTTATACAGGTAGAACCCCCATTCGGTAACGCCCCACATCCGCCCCTGCGCGTCGATGCGGTCCACGCCGTAGGCCATCCCCCCTTCCCGTTGGTTGTAATAGACTTTCTCCGCCTGGTCGGTTTCCAGGTTGAAAACTGCCAGGCCCATGTTGTAGGTGATCCACAGTTCAGCCGGGCCCGCTGGCAGCAGGGAGATCACCGCCCGCCGGTCGATGGAGCGGTGGCCATCCGTGCCGGGGAAGGACAGGTGGCGGAATTTTCCGGTGGACGGGTCGAATTCGCCGGCGCCGCCCCAGCCGCCGACATAAATCTTCCCGTTGGGGTGTATGCACAATTTCCGCATGGAATTAAAGCCGTGCTGCCACTCCCGGTCCGGGGTGAAAAAAGTATGTGCCTGCTGTTGTCCTGTTTCCGTATTGAACCGCACCAGCCCCCCCAGGGTAGCCAGCCACAGGACGGAATCGCCCTCCCGGCCCGGCTCGATGTCCAGCACGGAATTGAGGCGGGCGGAATCGGCATTGGAATTGCCGCTGCGGATGGGGAAAGTCTCGAATAAATCCAAGCAATGGCTGTATCGGGCCAGCCCGCCGCCGCCCGAGGCCAGCCAGATGTAGCCGTGGCTGTCTTCGAAAATATCGTTGACGCGGGAAGGAGGCAGCCCTTCGGTATCTACCCCATTGATGTTGCGAAAGGTGCCACTGAGACCTTCCATCACGCTGACGCCGGCGATGGTAGCCACCCAGAGCTTCCCCTCGCTGTCGAACAGCAGGCCGTTCACCTCGTTATTGCCCAGGGAAGTGGAGTCTCCTTCTGTTTTTTGAAATACCTTGACCTCCGACCCGTCGAAACGGGCCAGCCCGTTGGCGGTGGCCAGCCAGATGAAGCCCTGCTCGTCGGCGACGGCGGCGGACACGTAATTGCCCGGCAGCCCGTTGTCTTCGTTGAGGATGACCGGGTTGCCGAAGTTGAGCTGGCCGTAGCCTGTAGTGCCAAAACATACGACAGCCAGCACAATCAATGAAGTAATATGCCTGGGTAGCCCAAGTGAGATCATGGACTCCAAAATAAGGAATTTTGGGCTGGCTTGTTGCCTGCCCGAGCGGCTGGCGCATCTTTTTATTGGTTGGGGGGTTCGCCTGAGCGGTTAGCGGGTACAACCTGGTTTCCACGGCGGCTTATACTGACGCACGGCAGGTTTTGTCGACTACAAAACCCGCCGGGTCAGTATATACAGGCATCGCTGGTTTTGTTTCTGACAAAACCACGCGTTCGCCAGTATAAAAGCACAGTATGTTGAGTTGCCCTGGCCGTTTCATTTGATAACTACTTTGCCCCCGATATTCCCGCCGTTTGTCAGCAGCAGGCAGCAATAATACAACCCGGCCGGCGCGCCCGCCGGTTGCCAGCGGTAGCTGCCCGCCGGCCCATCCACTCGGGCTTCGTGGACTTTTTCTCCTTTGGCGTTGTAAATGCAGAGCGAAGCAGCCCGGCCTGCCGGCCAGGACAGAAACACCTCCCCTTCCGAGGGGTTGGGGAAAATGAGCAGGCTGCCAGCGGCTACTGCCTCATGTAGCCCGCTGGCCATTTCAACGCTGAAGGAGAACTCGCGGGCGCATTGGGCTGCATCGGTTACCGTCAGGAAATACATGCCCGGGGACAGGGCGGAGAGGGCGGTTGTAGTGTCGCCGGTGCTCCACAGGTAGGAATAGGGAGGCATGCCGCCAGAGGTAGTGCTCAGGCTGATAGCGCCGCCCTGCCCTGTCGAAGCGGGCGCTACCTCCGCTTCCACCTGTATGGGAAGCGGCGCCTCCAGGGCCGCCGAGGCGGTATCGGTACAGCCGAAACTGTCGGACAGGGTAAAGTAGTACTGGCCTGCGGGCAGGCTATCCTGCCCGGTGCCCATTGCGCCCGCTTCATCCTGCCAGGTATAGCGATAGGGGGCGTCTCCGTTCGTGGAGAAGCTGACGGCGCCGTCGGCTGCGCCAGGACACGTGGGGGGCTTTATTTCTATACCGGAAATGCGGAAATACTCCCGTTCGTAAGCGCCCAGGTCTATGGCGCCTTCCAGGATCCTGGGCCCTCCATCCAGGGCAGTTTGTATGCCGAGGCTATCTGCCGGCCGGTTGTCGCCGGCATTGATGGCGGGCGAGCAGGCGGCCAGCCGCAGGTTGCCGCCCGCCGGATCGAAAAAGAGAGGGTCGGTGGCAAACAGCATGCCTTCGCCGCAGGCCTGGGCGGCGCCTGCAAGATCGCAGGTATCAGCCGAAAGAAGGCAGTGGCTGATATTCCAGTCGTATAGGTTCAATGGCCAGCCCATAGGCGCGCCGTTGGCAAAGTGCCGGAATATATCGGGGTTGGCCGCCCGGCGCAGTATGCTGTTCTTTACGGTTATGGTATTGTAGTAGTGTTCATTATCAAAATCGGGATCCCAGTTTTTCGCAATATCCACCTCTCCATTGTCGTAAAAGGTACAGTTGGTGATCAGGGACTCCGCCACGCCCGGCTTGCCGCTATCTATTGAGAGGGCTCCGGTGTTTTCAGCAAACAGGCAATTGTCGATTACGTTATGGCTCTCCACCAGCGATTCTATAAAACCCCTGATGCGAATGGCGCCTCCCAGGGGGTGATTTCCATTATTCCGGATAAATTCGCAGTGGCTGATCCTGCTGTGTAAAATATTGTCAAATGAAAGATCTATATAAATGCCTCCTCCCCTACTCTTGGCCATATTCTCTTTAAATTGGCAATTATTCAGGTTGAGAAAGGAAACCGTTTTTTGTAAGTCTAGAAACACCCCTCCTCCTGGACTGAAAGTGGCAACGTTATTCAAAAACCTAGAATTCTCGATATTAATTACTGCTGTATCTTTAAACGAGGTGAAATTGGCTAGTGCAAGTATTACCGCTCCGCCAACATTCCCACTATTGTTCTGAAATAGGCAAGAATCTATGGTCAACCAGCTCTTGCTACAATAAGAAATAAGGCTGATTGCTCCTCCTTGTGAAATAGTAGAGTTGTTTACAAAATTACCATTATTCAGTTTTAATGGCTGGCAGAAACTATCATAATGAATAGCACCACCACCGATCCAGGAGGTATTGTTTTCAAAAGTACAATGGGAAAAGTGGAGCGTATCCGCCTCTGCGTTGGTGCCCTGCTTAAAAAAGGCGCCGCCTATATTAATGGCTCGGTTATGAGCGAAGTAGCAGTTGTAAAACTGCGGCAGCAGCGGCTGCTCGCCCAGGCCGTCGCTGCCAAAGGCTCCCCCTTCCCTACCGGTATTGTGGGTAAAGGTGCAGTTGCTGATGCGGATATAGGCTTCCTCTTCGGCATTGGCGTTGGATAAAAATATTCCCCCTCCATAGCGGTCGCCAAAAAGCGTGCCATCCGCCTGGCCATGTGAGATGTGCAGGCCGTCGATAGAGGTAGCACGATCGGTGCTAATGGCGCGGACGACGTGATAGCTATTGTCCAGGCTATCCCCGGGCAGGCCGATGTCTCCGCTGAGCAGGCAGGTATTGGCTTGCCAATCCCGTTGTGCCAGGCGGTCTTCATAGCCGGCGAAGCCGCCGTAGAGGTGGACACCGCTCTTCAGGACGAAAGAAGCTGTTCTGTCTCCGTCGTCGGTGGGATAATACACTCCATCAGCTATCCAAATGCTATCGCCATACTGGGCGGCGGCCAGGGCATCCTGCAGGCGGGTGAAGGCCGTGGCCCAGCTCTTCCCGTCCTGGGCCGGGCCGGGGGCATGCTCGTCTACGTAAAGCTGCCCGGAATAGCGGCAAGCCGACTGGCCGAATGAAGCATACCAGACGCCCTCGTTGGTAGACAGACACCTCACCTGATACTGGAGTTCACAGCCTCCCCCTCCGACACAAAAAGCGGATGGAAAGGGGTATATCAGATCGCCCACCCCTTCCAGCCAGTTGGTTTGATAGATATCGATTGGCCAGTTGGGGTCGTAGTGCTCCCCCAGGAACAATACGTCCAGTGATTTCCTCAGGGTAGGGCCGTAGAAAACCTCATCTGTTCTCCTCACCCGGTATTTGACCGTATCCTCAAAGGTAAAAACCACCGGCGGGCGGATGATATAAGCCGAATCCTGATATTCCATTTCAAAGTCATAAAGCAGGTATTGCCGGCCGGTACAGTCGGCATCCCGGCGGTAGTAGACTCGTCGGCCCTCCACCCGGTAAAGGCCTGCCGCAGTGGTATCGCCGGGGCTGTGCGCTTCAAAAACCGGCGTCCACCACTGGCCGCAGTGGCGCTCTTCCGGGCGGGTGAAAATCGTCACTTCTCCCTGAATGTCTGGAAAAGTGTTGTAACTGATCGTCCAAACCGGCTCCTGGCTGGCCAGGGGGAAGGATTGAGCGAAAAGGGTCAACCAGATACTGCAAAAGAAGAGTGTAGAAATTGTTTTTGCCATTGCTATTATTTTAGGAAAAACCTTTGAGGTTTTGACAACCATAAAAGATTGAAATAGCCATAGCATGGCTCAGGTATGTGTTTAGCATTGTTCCAGGTGACATCTTATCGCCTATTTCCTAAACTTAAGCCCACCTATGCTGGAGTTTGAGGCGAGAAGGTGTCATCTGGTATGAGATGACACCTTTTTACCCCTCAATCCTCAGGAATAGGCTTAATCGCCAGGATCAGAGGGCAAAAAGATGTCACCTCAACGTTAAACAGATACTGGCTTGGAGCTATGCTGTGGCATGGATTTAATGTTTTATTACAGAGCCTGCTGCTACGTTGCCATTTATTTCCACTTGGTAATATAAAAAGCCGGTTTGCAGCTGAGAAGTTTCCGTAAACGTATACATGTGTTGCCCGTCATCGTACTCGGCCTGATGTACTAAACTACCTCCATACATATCCATCAATTGAATGGTAAGGGTTCCGGGTTCCATTAACTCAAATGGTATAGTGACTTGCCCGGTAGTGGGGTTGGGATATACCTGATTGATTGATGGTTATACGCTTAAATTCCCATAAACTGTAATTTTACATTTTATTTCTGAAAAAATGAAGCTCACCATTTTCGCCATTCTGTCTTTCGCCCTCGCAGCCTGCACTGCCTCCCCTTCGGAAGAAGCGGTAGCCAATAAACCCATATCCCACCGCCCACCGCCCGACACCTCCCGCTACAACGCCGCCTTCCTCATCATGGACGGCGTCTACAACACCGAACTGACCGCCCCCTTCGACATCTTCCAGCATACCATCTTTCGCGAAGGCATCCGGGCCATGAACGTCTTCACCGTGGCCAACACCCGGGAGCCGGTCACCACCTTCGAAGGCCTCCGCCTGCTGCCCGACTACAACTACCTGTCCGACAGCCTGCCGCCCATCGACATTCTCGTGGTGCCCAGCGCCGAACACCACCTGGATACGGACCTGGCGGATACGCTGATGCTCGATTTCGTCCGGCGCACCGCCGAGCGGGCCACTTTTGTCACCTCTCACTGCGACGGTGCCTTCGTGCTGGCCAAAGCCGGCCTGCTGGATGGGAAGGCCTGCACGACTTTTCCATCAGACATAAATAAAATGCGGGAGATGTTCCCCCACCTGGATATCCGAGACAGCGTATTGTTCGTCCACGACGGCAAATACATCACCTCCGCCGGCGGCGCGAAGTCCTTCGAAGCGGCACTCTACCTGTGTGAGCACCTGTACGGGGCAGAGGTAGCCCGGCGCCTGGCGCAGGGGCTGGTGATCGACTGGGAAGTGGAAATGGTCCCGCATCTGGTGGTGAGCCAATAAGAGCCTATCCGAAAACCGGCCTGACAAATGTCATTGCATGTATGTCCGGATCAGGTTAGATTGGCAAAATCGTACCGGCTATCCTCTCCAAATCAGAAAAAAATTGCCTCTCCGGCGCCGCCCGGCGGCCACTTTGCTTTTTATCTCATAAAATACAGACCGCCATGCGTTACTTCTCCGCTCTTCTCCTTCTGGCCTGGAGTTGCCGGGCGCACGCCCAGGCCTCCTTTCCCGCCGTGCCGGCAAAAGAATACCTGCAAACCCTGATGGAAGCAGGCACCGGTGAGCCGGCAAATCCACTCTGCCTGGCCTGCCCGGGCGAGGCCTTGCCGGCCCCGCCACAGATGCCCATTCCCCTGCGGTGGACGGAAGCTCTGGACCTGCGGGACTCTACCGTTTGCTACGATTACGACCCTTACACCGAAACCTGGACGCCCGCTTCCAAGTCCGTTCACGCTTACGACGAGGCGCAGCGGGAGGTGGAATTGACCTACTTCACCTGGAAGAACGGCTGGGAGCTGTCTTCCCGCATCACCAGCTCCTACAACGATGCCGGCTTGCTGTCGGAAAGCATCTACCAGCAATGGGGCATGGGCTGGGTGAACATGTACTACGACCTGCTTTCCTATAACGGCGCCGGCCAGCCCACGGAATATCTGCACAAGGAATGGGACGCAGGCATGAATGGCTGGCGCAGCAGCTTTGCTTACCTCTTCAGCTACGATGCAGAAGGGCGGCTCGTCGGGGAAATTCTCCAAACGGACTGGAACTACCCCTCCGGCATCCTCTCCGACCAGGACAAAAGCACCTACGAATATGAGAGCGGCAGCGACCCGGCGGCCATCACCCGCTACCGCAAATACACCCCCTCCGGAGAGTGGGCGCCGCGGGAACGGTCCCTGTTCACCTACCTGGCCCCCGGAACAGTCCGGGAAGAGATCGTGCAGCGGTGGAGCGGTTCGGACTGGCGCAACCAGTACCGCAACCTTTTCTTCTACGACGGGAACGGCTACCTGATCGAGAAGGCACACCAGGAATGGGGCGGCGGCAGCGGCTGGATGAACATCAACCGCTCCCTCTACGAAAATAAGGCCACGGGGGAAAAGCTAAAGGCTACCTTCCAGAAATGGGATTCCGAAACAATGGAATGGCAAAACGACTACCAGTACACCTACGCCTACGACGAGATGAACCGGCGCACCGACACCTATAACCAGGAATGGGGCGCTGTCGGCTATGAGTGGTCTCTCAAGCGCGCTCAAAGGATAGCCTACGATGACAACGGCAACCCGACCGAAGAGCTGGACCAACTCGCCCCTCCTTATCCGGACACTTTCCGAACCCTGAAAACCTACAATGCGGAGAACCTTTTGCTCACCGAGGCCCTGCAGAAGCGGGAAGCGGGCGCCTGGCTGAATGTCGCCCGCCACCAATATGAGTACGACGAGACGGGCAGCGTCGTCAATCACCGGCGCTGGTACTGGAAAACAAGCATTCAGGAGTGGGTTCTCTTCAGCGAAACGCTCACCCAATATCAAAATGGGCTGCTTGCTTCGGAGACTTATGTGGAGTTCAAGGAAAACGGCGATACCTGCGATTACCGCCGGTCCGTGTACACCTACGACGGCCGGGACTCCCTCCGGGAGATCCTGGTTCAATTTGGCAGCCTGGCCGGCGATGTGTGGTGGAATGACCAACGCACTGTCTTTTCGTACAATCCTGCGGGGTTTCGGTCAGAGCAGCTGGAACAAAGCTGGGACTGGCAGGCGGACGGCTGGGCCAATGTCTCCAGGGTGGCCTACGCCTACAACGGCGAGGGCCGGCGGGTGGAGCAGGCCGAACAATCCTGGCAAAGCGAAACCCAGGGATGGGCCAACACCAGAATGGATACCTGGGCCTATCAGGACGACGGGCTGGTGGCTGAACACTACGAATTTTCATGGGCCATTCACCTCCAACGATGGCAGGAGGCGCAACGCGAACGGTTCACCTACGACGGGGCCGGCCGCGAAACCGTTTACCTCAGTCAGGACTGGTCTGATTTTCACGGGCGGCTCGTGAATGATGCCCGGAATTATAGTTATTACGACGAGGGCACCGGCCTGCTGATTTTTAAAATGGCCGAACGGTATGACCGGTGGGCGGAAAAATGGGAACTTCAGTGGCGGATTACGTACGATTACAACGAACAGGGCCTGCTGACGGACGCCGAAACCTACCAGGCATCGCCCACTCAGGCCGGGTGGGTGGACGCCTCCCACTGCCAAACCTACTGGCGGACAGTCGTGCCCACTGCCGCCCCCCCCGCTACGGCTATCCGCTGCATCTGCGCCAACCCCTACACGCCGGGCAGCCCCATCGCTTTCGAAGGGCTGGACGCCGGCGGCCGCTACGAGCTCCGCCTCACCGGAATGGGCGGGCAAACGCTCTGCCGGCAGGCCTTCAGGGGAGGCGACGGGCTCAGCATCCGGAGCAGCCTGCCCCCGGGCCTGTATACGCTTAGCCTCCACCGGCAGGAGCAGGAAAGGGCTGTTTACCGGCAAAAACTGATTATTGTTCCCGTTGAGTAACCTACTCCGCTATACCCACTTTAACACTTCCTGCCGCAACCCGGGCGCGCCGGGCGTGTCCTTTTTCCAACGGCTTTTGTGAGAACCCTCCCGACATCAACTCCTCCGCCTTTTTGCGCGGGGGATTTTTTTTTGCCGCCCTTGTGTATTTTCCATCCCGGCTTCATCTTATGGAAAAACACCGATGAAAAGCTTAAAAAATCAAACTCATGCTCCCCGATGCCTCGTCCCCGTCGCTTCTCCCCTCTTGTTTTTAATATTATTGTTGTTCCTGCCTTCCGCCACCTGGGCGGGAGAAGAAATACAGGACACCCCGTCCACCATCACCGAAGTGACCATCTTCCGGCAGGGCGCAGAGGTGCGCCGGGAGGGCAAAGTCAGCATCGCCGCCGGCCGCAGCGTACTGAAATTCACGGGGCTGTCGCCCAGCCTCAGTCCGGAGAGCCTGCAGTTTACGGCAACGGGCGATTTCACCATCCTGTCGGTAACCCATCAGCTGAATTATCTTGCCGAGCCGAAGCCGACGAAGCAGATCGAAGTCCTGGAAGCCCGCAAAAAACAGTTCGAGCAACAGCTCAAACAGGAGCAGGCCCTGGGGCAGGTGTTCCAGGAGGAGGAAGCCCTGCTGCTGGCCAACCGGCAGATCGGCGGGCAGCAGAACGGCGTGCCCATCGACGGCCTGCGCGCCACGGCCGAATATTTCCGCCAGCGGCTGAGCGAGATCAAGCTGGAGCAGTTGGAGATCGCCGGGCGGCAGGAAACCCTTCGGGACAGCATCAGCCGGCTGGCCCTGCAACTGCAGCAGCTCAACGCCGCCGGGCAGTCCCGCTCGGTGAGCGAAGTGGTGGTCGCGGTAGATGCCCCCCGGGCCGTCCGGGCCGGTTTCCGCATCAGCTACCTGGTGAGCCAGGCCGGATGGTCGCCCCTGTACGACCTGCGGGTGGAAAGCGTCGGCCAGCCGGTTGAGCTGCAGTACAAGGCCCAGGCCTACCAGCAAAGCGGCGAAAACTGGGAGAATGTGCAGCTCACCCTCTCCACCGGCAAACCCATGAGCACCGCCCGGAAGCCGGTACTGAACACCTGGTGGCTGCGGGAGCATGTAATCATTGTCACCGGTGCCGCCCCCCGCGGCCGGATGCAAAAAATGGATATGGCCGAATCGGAGATCCTGCTGGATGACGCCCGGATCACCAGCGGAGCCATACCCGCCGAAGGGCCGGAAGTACAAGCTTACGACCAGGCCACTACTTTCGCGTTCCGGATCAATGCGCCCTATGACATCCCCTCCGACGGGCAGCAGTACGTCGTGGCCATCGGCGAAGAGACGCTGCCGGCATCCTATGAGTATTATGCTGCGCCGCGCCTCAACCCGCACGCCTTCCTCACCGCCAACGTCACCGGCTGGGAGCAGTACCGCCTGCTGAGCGGCCCGGCCAACCTCTTCTTCGAAGGCACCTACCTGGGCAAGAGCCTGCTCAATGCCAACGTCGCCACCGATACGCTCTCCTTCTCCCTGGGCATCGACGAAGGCATCGTCATCACCCGCGAGAAGGAAAAGCAGTTTACCGACAAGCAGTTCATCGGCAACAAAAAGACCGAAACCATCGGCTGGAAGATCGAGCTGCGGAACAACAAGCGGCAGGCGGCGAGCATCGTCGTCGAAGACCAGTATCCCGTCTCCACTTCCGATGAGATCGAGGTAGAACTCGAATCTCATAAGGGGGCCGAAGTGGATAAGGCCAGCGGGAAGCTGCACTGGGAGGTGGAACTGAAGGCCGGCAAAACGGAGACGCTGGGCTTCCGGTACTCGGTGAAGTATCCGAAGCGGATGAATTTGGTGTTGGAGTAGGTTGTTGAGGTTAAGGTTGAGGTTGAGGACCCATTTCAATGAATAATGTGTAACTATTTTAGGTGTTGTGGTATTGCGGTGTTATGGTGTTGTGGCGGGTCAACTGCGGACCCGCTTTTAGCCCCTGCTTCGAAGGGGCTCCTTTGAAACAAAGCCTCCATAAGCGCCGGGCCTCAATACTGCAACATTTACCCTGACGAATGGAAGGGTTTTTCCCTCGTTCGCGAGCGTCTACAAGACGCGATGCGGTATAACAAGCCAGTCTCCGACTGGCGTAAACCAATATCTCTCGCAGCTAGTGCGCCGGGAACGAAATTCTTAAACAATTCTTTGGGCTCTTTTTCGTCCATGCTGCGTTGCTCCTTCCTTCCGTAGCTTCGGCTATGGGCGGTCGTCGCGCCTTGCCTGGCCGAAAAATAGCCTTAAATTATTGATCAACAACTTCGTTCCCAGCGCACTAGCTCACGCAAGTCGGAGACTTGCTGACTATGCCGCGTCGAGGCTACAGCCTCTCGCGAACGTCCCGAATTATTGAATGGGTAAATATGTCCGGTTATTTATTCCGGAAATTTCCTGCTGAATGGAGGGAGTTCCATTTTTCCCATGGGGCCGAACTGGACTTTGAGCCTGTTTTCCTTGGTATCGGGGCATTTCAGGGTTGGTCAGATAATAATGGTGTCCCCCTGGCAGCGGACACCATACCCGGGTATATTGATTGGATAAAAATACAATCAGCAAATGAGTGGGTACACACCTCCAATCAGTGGCAATAAGGTGGAGCGAACCACCGAACACCGAACAACTGCCTAATACAGCGCCATATCAAACTTCCACCTATAATTCTTCGTCAGCTCCTCCTGCGGGCCCCAGAGGCGGAACAGGGCGATGGCCGCCCGGCGCGGCAGGTCTTTGGCGAAGGCCTTGTCGGCGGTGGTCGCTTCGATGATGCTTTTGATGGCTGTTTCGTTGTCTTTTTTCCGGAGGGCTTTCTGGGCGGCGGCCACCAGCTTGCCGGCCGGGGTGTTGTCTGTTTCAACGGACATGAGTTCGGCCAGGGTGCGCAGGTCTTCGGCGCTTTCGGCCAGCGCGTCGCCCAGCTGTATGGTTTCCACCAGGGCGGCGGCGCGTTCCGGGTTGCTGTAGACGATCTTGCGGGCGAGGGCCACGCGGGCCTCTGCCACGTCGGGGTTCTGGGCGACGAAGGCTTCCAGTTCCGACAGGCCGCCTTCGCCGTTGAGGCGGCTCAGGATGAGGGCCAGGCTCTCCTTGCGGCCGTCGGGCAGGTGCTGCTCCAGCCAGCGCTCGATGGCCGTGCGCGGGATGGCGCCGGCGAATTCGGCCACCACTTCACCCTTGTAAAACATCTTCACGTTAGGGATGCTGCGGATGTTGAATTGCTCAGCTACCTCGTAGTCCTCTTCGGTGTTGAGCTTCACCAGTTCCCATTTGCCGGCCTGCTCTTCGGCCAGCTTTTCGATCACCGGCCCCAGTATGCGGCAGGGGCCGCACCAGGGTGCCCAGAAGTCGACGACTACAGGTTTTTCAAAGCTTTTCTCGATTACAGCGGTCTTGAAGTTCATTGTATCAGGCTTTCGTTTTTTAACGTTCGGCAGAACCGGAAGGCCCTGGCTGCTCCTAAAGGCCAACAACGGCCATTGTTTCCGGTAATGAAATAACGGCTTCGGGCCAAAGTCCCGGCTCCCCGTAGGGGTATTGCCTCTCTTAATACATCATCTGTTTGGGGAAAGTTCAGCGCACGGTTGCTTCGGATATGCTTTCCCCGGAAAAACCAAAACGAGTCAGGAACTATGAAAAAGGCATTCTTTCTGTTGCTGTCGGGTTTGCTGTCCCAGGCCTTGCCGGCCCAGCACGAAACCCTTTTCGATGATTTTACGTCCTTCGGTGCCTTCGGCGGCCCGATGGTCGAGATCAGCTCCATCAATGGCGAAGTCGGTGCCGATGTGGGCGGCGGCGGCGCCCTCGTGCTCGACGATTTCTTCATCGGCGGTTACGGGATGGGTACGGACCAGCCGGACGTCACCCTCTCCCAGGAGATCGACGGCGAAATCCGGGACATTACGTACAACATCCGCTTCAAGCACGGCGGCATGTGGTTCGGCTATACCCCCAGGCAGTACAAAATGGGGCACCTCTACACCAGCCTCAAGGTCGGCTGGGGCAGGGCTCAGCTGCTGAACGAGGATTTTGACACCGAGCGGGACCGCATCTTCGTCCTTACGCCCGAGGTGGGCGCCGAAGTCAACCTCACCGGCTGGTTCAAGCTGGGCTTCACCGCCGGCTACCGCTGGGTGAACGGCATCAGCCAGCTGAGAACCATGGATGACAGCGACTTCAGCAGCCCCACCGGCGTCATCACCTTCCGCTTCGGCGGCTTCGGCGACGGATGGGAGTGGGATTAGCAAGTTGGAAGACGGGCTTGCCCGGAAGAGCTGCCGCGAAGACGGGCTTGCCCGGAAGAGCTGCCGCGAAGACGGGGCTTGCCCACCGGGAATGGACGGCTTTTGCACGGCATGTGTTCCGTCAATCGCCGAATTTTAATAATGGGATTTATACTGGCAAACGCGTGGTTTTGTCAGGAACAAAACCAGCGATGCCTGTATATACTGACCCGGCGGGTTTTGTAGTCGACAAAACCTGCCGTGCGTCAGTATATCAGGAGCATAATGCATCTTAAAACAACAGGGCCCGGCGAAGAATAACCCCTCATTTGATGCGGATATTCTTTCGCCGGGCCCTTAGTATTTGTCCAAAAATAACCTTTACAATTGATGCGATCCTTCTGCCGCCATGCTTCGTTGCTCGATCAGTCACGTAGCGATGCTATGCTCCTTCCTCGCGCCTTGCCTGGCGACAGAATGATTCGCCTGAATTGTAAATCCTATTTATGGACAAATACTTATACATTGTCTAACCGATTCCTCTTATCTGCCAATCACCACCTTCTGGTAATAACTGGCGGAGCTGTTATCCATCCGCAGGAAATACAGGCCTGGCGTGAGGCCGCTGGTATTGATCTGCGATACCTGGTCCCGGATCACTTCCCGTTTCAGCACCTTGCCGCCTGCATCAAAAAGGGTCAGCTGGACCGCTTCACGGAGTGCCTCGGCAAACTCGATATTCACATACGTATTGGCCGGATTGGGCGATATGCGAATACCGTTGGTTGCTGCCGGCAGCACTTCCACTCCGTTAATTGAAGGAGGTATAAGCACAGCGTTGATGACGTGCACCACGCCGTTGTCGGCCGGGATATCCGCCACCGTCACCAGGGCGTCGTTGATGAAGACGCCGTCGCCGGTAATGGTTACGGTGATGTCTTCTCCCTGCAGGGTGGTGGCCATCTGGCCGTCGGACAGGTCGGTGGAAAGGACTTCAGCGCCCAGCACGTGGTACAGCAATATCTGCGCCAGCGTTCCGGTGGGGTCATCCAGCAGGGCGTCCAGCGTTCCGGCGGGCAGGGCGTCGAAGGCATCGTCGGTGGGGGCAAAGACGGTGAAGGGGCCGGCGCCGCTCAGGTCGTCGGCCAGTTCGGCGGCGATGACTGCCGTTTCCAGGGTTTCATGGTCCGGGCTGTTCACGACGATGTCCACAACCGTTACTCTGGCACCGAACTCCACGTCATCCCAGTAGTAGGTTTGCTCGCCAACAGCTGCTCCTTCTGCGCCGAAGTTGAAGAAGATGGAAATCTTGTCGTACGTATTGGCAAAGTTGATCGGCGCGGTGCCCATTACTTCATTGCTGAAATCGAACTCCAGGGTTTCCCAGGCCATTGCCACCGTAGTGGTAGCTTCGGTTTCTACGCTAATGGCAGGATTAGTGGCATCTTCTACCTTTAAGCGAACCGGGATGCCGGCATCGGGCGCCCACACTCTGACGGTCATTTTGGTGTCGCCGTCCGCAAAGGGAACGGGGTTGGCCAGCCCGTCGGCGCCCATCGTGGTGCCGGCGAAAATTACGGCACCTGTGGTTCTGATGGCTTGCCCGACCATGTTGTCAGGGTCAGTCGGGTCCACCACGATGGAAGAAGCGTTACCGCCGAAATCGGCCAGGCTGTAATCTACATTGGGGTCGTCGAACGTGATGGGCAGGTCGACCTGGGCGGGAGGCAGCAGGACGGCGTCGATGACGTGCACCACGCCGTTGTCGGCCTGCAGGTCCGCTACCGTCACCAGGGCGTCGTTGATGAAGACGTTGCCGCCGTCGATCGTCACGGTGATGTCGGCGCCCTGCAAGGTTTCGGCCATCTGGCCGTCGGACAGGCTGGTGGACAGCACCTCGGCGCCCAGCACGTGATACAGGAGTACTTCTGCCAGTGCGCCGGTCGGGTCTGCCAGCAGGGCATCCAAAGCGCCGGCGGGCAGGGCGTCGAAGGCAGCGTCGGTAGGCGCGAAGACGGTGAAGGGGCCGGCGCCGCTCAGGTCGTCGGCCAGGCCGGCGGCGATCACTGCCGTTTCCAGCGTCGTATGGTCCGGGCTGTTGACGATGATGTCCACAACAGTGAACTCGGGAGCAGGCGCCATGTCCACGTCATCCCAGTAGTAGGTCTGCTCGCCGACAGCTGCCCCTTCGGCGCCGAAGTTGAAGAAGATGGAAATCTTGTCGTACGTATTGGCAAAGTTGATCGGCGCGGTGCCGGGCACTTCGTTGTTGAAATTGAACGTCAGCGTTTCCCATTCCATTGCCATGGTGGTGTTGACTTCCGTTTCGACGCTGATGGCGGGGTTGGTGGCGTCTTCTACTTTCAGGCGGACGGGTACGCCCGCTTCCGGCGACCACACCCGGACGGTCATCTGCGTCTGGCTGGCGGAGAAGGGAATGGGGTTGGCCAGCCCGTCGGCGCCCATGGTGGTGCCGGCGAAAACCAGGGCGTCGGCCGTCCGGATGGCCTGCCCGACCATATTGCCCGGGTCGGTGGGGTCAACCACAATGGAAGAAGCGTTGCCGCCGAAATCAGCCAGGTTG
This sequence comes from Phaeodactylibacter sp., assembly GCA_024102975.1. GTDB lineage: Bacteria > Bacteroidota > Bacteroidia > Chitinophagales > Saprospiraceae > JACJXW01. The sequence goes on from JAGFJD010000157.1 coordinate 20,457, forward strand.
TAATCAACGGCAGGGTCGTCGAAAGTGATGGGCAGGTCGACCTGGGCGGGAGGCAGCAGGACGGCGTCGATGACGTGCACCACGCCGTTGTCGGCCAGCAGGTCAGCTACCGTCACCAGGGCGTCGTTGATGAAGACGTTGCCGCCGTCGATCGTCACGGTGATGTCGGCACCCTGCAGGGTAGCGGCCATCTGGCCGTCGGACAGGTCGGTGGACAGCACCTCGGCGCCCAGCACGTGATACAGCAGCACCTGCGCCAGTGCGCCGGTCGGGTCATCCAGCAGGGCATCCAGCGCGCCGGCGGGCAGGGCGTCGAAGGCAGCGTCGGTAGGCGCGAAGACGGTGAAGGGGCCGATGCCGCTCAGGTCGTCGGCCAGGCCGGCAGCGATGACTGCCGTTTCCAGGGTGGTATGGTCGGAGCTGTTGACGATGATGTCCACAACGGTGAAATCGGGCAGCGGAACAAGTTCCACGTCATCCCAGTAGTAGGTCTGCTCGCCGACAGCTGCCCCTTCGGCGCCGAAGTTGAAGAAGATGGATATTTTGTCGTATGTATTATCCAGGTTGATTGGCGCCGTGCCGGGCACTTCATTGCTGAAATTGAACCTCAGGGTGTCCCAGGCCATGGCAACGGTAGTTGTAGCTTCGGTTTCTACGCTGATGGCGGGATCCGCAGCATTCTCTACTTTCAGGCGGACGGGTACGCCCGCTTCCGGCGACCACACCCGGACCGACATCTGAGTTTGGCTGGCTGTGAACGGGATGGCGTTGGCCAGCCCGTCGGCGCCCATCGTGGTGCCGGCGAAAACCAGGGCGTCGGCCGTCCGGATGGCCTGCCCGACCATATTGCCCGGGTCGGTGGGGTCAACTACGATGGAAGACGCATTGCCGCCGAAATCGGCCAGGGAGTAATCCACACTGGGGTCGTCGAAAGTGATGGGCAGGTCGACCTGGGCGGGAGGCAGCAGGACGGCGTCGATGACGTGCACCACGCCGTTGTCGGCCTGCAGGTCAGCTACCGTCACCAGGGCATCGTTGATGAAGACGTTGCCGCCGTCGATCGTCACGGTGATGTCGGCGCCCTGCAGGGTAGCGGCCATCTGGCCGTCGGACAGGCTGGTGGACAGCACCTCGGCGCCCAGCACGTGATACAGCAGCACCTGCGCCAGTGCGCCGGTCGGGTCATCCAGCAGGGCATCCAGCGCGCCGGCGGGCAGGGCGTCGAAGGCGGCGTCGGTGGGGGCAAAGACCGTGAAGGGCCCCAGGCCGCTCAGGTCGTCGGCCAGGCCGGCAGCGATGACTGCCGTTTCCAAAGTCGTATGGTCGGGGCTGTTGACGATGATGTCTACCACGGTGGAGTCGGGTGCGGGGACGAGTTCCACGTCGTCCCAGTAGTAGGTCTTTTCGCCGGCTTCTGCGCCGGTAGTGCCGAAGTTGAAGAAGATAGAAGCCTTGTCGTAGCTGTTGGCCAGGTTGAGGGGGGCGGTGCCGGGTACCTCGTTGGTGAAGTCGAACTCCAGCGTTTCCCACTCCATGGCGACGGTAGTGGTGGCTTCCGTTTCCACGCTGATACCGGGGTCAGCCGAGTCCTCTACTTTCAGCCGCACCGGGATGCCGGCGTCCGGCGACCAGACTCGGACGGTCATCCTGGTTTGGATGGCAGTGAAGGGAATGGCGGAATCGAAACCATCGTCATCACCCATGGTGGTGCCGGCCCACAGCTCCGCCGTACTGGACTTTGTGGATTGTGCGACGTTATTGGTCACGTCCGTAGGATCGCTTACCACCAGGGAGGCATTGCCGCCAAAGTCAGTCAGGATGTAAACAACGGTACTCGATTGGAAATCTACCGGGAGGTTGAATTGCGCGAACCCTGTTATGCCAAACAACAGGAACGGCAAAATGTAGAGAAATCTCATGTTTTAAAGCATTTTATGGGATGAAGGAAAAAATCCAGCCAATACGCGCCAGGTGCATGAGCCGGGCCGCATGCATATTTGCAAACCAGAATGCAGTAGTTTTGGTAAATGACTAGAATCAGAGTCCGAACACCATTTTCCCAAATTAGTTTTTTGAAGAACTTAACTTTTTCAGAAATGTAGCTTTGGCGTCAAAAAAATGGAACGGTATAATGCCCTCCAGTGCAAAGTGGATTGCGATGCTCATATCCATCCCAGGAAGATTAAACTGTAGTACACTCCAATGATGACGAATACGCCGCCTGCCAGATAACGCATTCCCGTTTCCAGCCTGCTGACCATATCGAAGGCCTTCCCAACGGAAGCAGCGCTATATGCCAGCAGGAAGGCGAAGATCATGACGGGCAGGCCGGTACCCAACGCAAACACGGCGGGCAGGTAGAGCCCCGATGCGCTGCCGATGGCCATGGGGATGAGCATCCCGAAATACAAAGCTCCGCTGTACGGGCAAAAGGCAAGGGCAAAGAGAATGCCCAGGACGAGCGCTCCCCAGTGCCCCTTATCCTTGAAGTGCCCGGTGAAGCGCTCCGGGATGTTGCTTTTTCCCAGAAAGTCCAGCCTGATCACACCCAACATCACCAGGCCCACTGCAATAAGGACCATAGGCTTTACGGGAAAAATGCCCCGTATAACAGGCCCGAAACGGTGGCCATGATAATCACCAAAAGCACATATACCAGCGTTTTCTGCGTGCCCATCACATCCCGGATGACCAGCATATTGGGCAGCGACAGGGACGGCCCGGCCAGCAGCAATGCCAGGGCAGGGCCTTTGCCCATCCCTGCCGCGAGCAGCCCCTGCAGGATGGGCACTTCTGTCAGCGTAGCGAAATACATGAAGGCGCCGACTATGGATGCGAACAAGTTGGACAGCATGGAATTGCCGCCCACCAGCCATATGACCCACTCGCTGGGGACCACCCCGGCCATTTGCGTATCGCCGTGGGTGGATCCCAGCAAAAAACCTGCAGCCAGGACCCCCAACGCCAACAAGGGCAAAATCTGTTTGGCGAATCCCCAGGTGGAGATTGTCCACTCCCGGTTGTCAGGATCCTTTTCGTCGAGCAGAGTAATAGCGCTTAGCCCGATGATGCCTACCACAACAGGGACCAGAGGCGTAGGCGACAGCCAGGCCGATGCTGCCGTTGCAAACGCTGCGCGCAGCACGTGCTGCCACTTTAGCTTAAGCATGCAGAGCAGGGAGAAAACCAGGAAAATGGAGAATATTGCTGTAAGGGTCCATTTGTTGGCCCACAGCCAGTACCATACGCCCCCGGTAACCCCCTCGCCGGGCCTGCCCCAGTTGGCGAACACGAGGATCAGGACGAGGGTGAAAAAGTGGAATGCCGTCTGCCACAGCGGCCGCTTTTCGGGGACGTCCGGAAAGTCCAGTTGCGCTTCCGCTTTGGCCCTTTCTTCCCGGCGGTAAAGGAAGGACATGGCCAGGCCGATCACCACTGCGAAAACCACAGCGCCGACAGTACGGGCCACCCCCATCTCCAACCCTAGGATGCGGGCCGTAAGGATGATGGCCAGAATATTGATGGCCGGCCCCGAATAAAGGAAAGCTACCGCCGGCCCCAGGCCCGCGCCCCGCTTATGGATGCTGGAGAATAAGGGAAGTATGGTGCAGCTGCAAACCGCCAGGATAGTCCCGGAGACGGCAGCAACCGAATAAGCCAGCCACTTTTTAGCGTTTGCGCCGAAATATTTGATGACCGCCCCCTGGCTGATAAAAACAGCAATGACGCCGGCAATGAAAAAGGCAGGCAGCAGGCACAGGATAACATGCTCGCGCGCGTACCATTTCGTCAGGTCGAACATCGCAAGGATGGCTTCCCGGAACCGCTCCGAGCCGATCGGCAGGAAGAAGGCGAACAGGAAAACCATCACCACCCAGATCAGGATACGAGCTTCCCTTTTCCATTCCATAGATCATGGTTTTTCGGTGAGCAGGGGCGTTAGGATGCCCCTGACTTCGCCGGCCGTCGGCACCCGTCCTTTGATCTTCACTTCCCCGTCGATCACTACCGCAGGAGTGGACAGCACATTGTACGCCATAATCTGCATGATGTCTTCCACCTTCTCTATTGTCGCCTCCACCCCCAATTCATCCACGGCCTGGCGCACAACTGTTTCCGTTTGCTTGCATTTGGGACAACCGGTGCCCAGTATTTTGATGTGTTTCATAATCCAATAGTTTATCGGCGAATTACGATGAATTTGGGTAAAAAACACTGATATTTATCACCTGGCCAGGATGATAATGATTGCTTCTCCATGGAGCGTGTTTTTGTGGCTCTGCCGACACGGATAAACCTCAAAGGCCTCATTTTCATAGCGAATGGGGTTATTGTAAACCGGATGCTATACTGCTGGACATTTTTTGGACACAGAGTACGCCGACCTGCCTGCCGCGAGGCGCGGCCTTGCAGGCAGGGAAGACACAGAGCCACACAGAGGCTTGATTATCAGCGGAAAAACTTTGCGTACCTCTGTGTTGGACTTAGTGCGCTCTGTGTCCAAAACCATTTTGTCCAGTAGTGTGATCGGATGCCTGCCTTGTCCTTTTCCCGTTATTCATCTGAACTACATAATGTTTGGCCCTCCTGAGGGCCCGATAGCTGGAACAACTCGCTAAACAACCGCCGGGCTACCGGCCAATTCTCCTGGTTGAGGCAGTATTTCACCTTCGGCGGCATGATCTCTCCTTGTATAAGCCCAGCATCTTTCAACATCTTCAGATGTTGCGATATGGTGGACTGTGCCAGGGGGATACTATCTGCCAGGTCGCCAGTATAGCAACAGGCCTGGGTATTCAAAATCTTCAAAATTTGAATCCGAACCGGATGTCCCATTGCTTTGGCAAATGCGGCCAGCTTTTTTTCATCGGCATTGTAGGCTATTTTAGCCAAGGTTCTACTCATTTTGGTTAGTTTATCGTGAAAATACGATGATTGGTTGTGAAATGCAAGGCTGGCCTGATTGTATCTGACAGTCAGAGGCAGGGTAAAAAAGAGCTCGGCATGGACCAGCGAATGCTTCACAAAATCCAACTCACTGGCCGCTGTGTATGTATTTCCCTGGCCGTCTGCCAAACTCACCGGATAGTCTAAATCCATGCAATATTCAGTCATGAGGAAGGCAGGTAGGGTTGTGCCGATGGATTGGTTCCGGCCCCAGACCCGTACGCTCGGTGGTGTGAAGGTTCTCCGACAACGCTGAATCCTTTGCCCAGTGGGTAGGCTTAAAATTCAGGATTGTCGGTTTCCACCCGATTGTTGGCAGCCTCTTTAGAGCATGAGGAGGAAACGAACCATCCCTGTTCCACGTTACCTTTGAAAACACCAAACCAAATATGGCCAAATCTCTCGAACAACAATCCTATCAATTCGTCAAAGCGCTGGGAAAATTTGACTACGCCCTTTCCAGCCTGGACCGCGTCTGGAAAGTGCTCTTCAAAGGGTTGGGGCAGCAATGGAACTACCTCCACATTTCAAAATACCAAAAGACGTACTACATCACCCATGTCGACGGAGAGAGCGGTACGCTGGAGGTGGCGCCGGAAAAAAGCGTCAAGGTCATGGAATCGGGCGCCTTCTCAGATGCCCGCCCGTTTTATCCGGAGGAGGAGCTGATGGAAGAGTGGCGGCAACTCCTTTCCGCCGCCGGGAAATGGCTGAAGCTGGTGGAGAAGGACTGGATCAAAGCCAACAGGCAAGTCCAGGAAGAATACCCCTTGAAGTACCGGTACGGCACTGTCCCCCACGGCCTCGTCCGGGAATCCATACCCGGCGCTTTCCGGCTGGACAAGGCACTCGGCAAATCCAAAGCGAGAAAGCTGATCCGCCTGGTGGAAGAAGGTTATTTCATGAACCGGGAAAACACCATGACCCCATCCATGACGGCGGCAAAGTATTTCGAATATTGCAAGATCGCCTACATAGCGGCGGCCAGAAAGGAGGATAAGGTGGACTCCTCGCTCTCCGGAAGAGAAATGTACAAGCTATACGCCGACGGCCGGCACGACGGCCTGCTCGATATCGATCCGGATTCCGAACAGGAATTTTCCGACTGGATTGATCGCAAACACCCCAAATGGACGGGCGGAGGGCATCCCTGGGAGATCAAACGGGGCGGCAATACTACGCATATTGATCTCTATGTCCGCCGGCCGGACTACTACTCCAAAGAGGGTTTTGTGGTAGAAGTGAACGGCCCATCCATCATCCGCATGGTTGAGGCCATGAACATGTTCCTGGCCATCCATGAAGCTTCGTTGCCCATCACCATAGCTGAGCCCGAGAGCGTAAGGAAAAGGTTGCTGGGGCAGGATAATGTCGGCATCATCCCGGAATACGCCTCTCTTCACCGGGCTAACCAGCGCTTCCATTCGGAGGAGGATGTCTTTGAGGTGATGTACTACGAGAATCTGGGCCGTTACAAACGGAGGATTACGCCGTTTATCCGGTGGGAAGCGCTGCCGGTGTTGCGGTTGAGGGATGTTTAAAGGATGGTTTCTTCGAATTCTGAATAAGTGACAATTTTGGTAATAAGTGTCTTATCCCGGCTGTCTGCAAAGCGATGTGCCAGGTGCTGACGGCTACAAAACCAAAGACAGCGTATTGGTGGGCATAGCGCTTGAGAATCCGGCGAGCCATTCGTTTCTTGCGGTGGTGGCCATAGTTTACGCCAAAACAGGCTGGCCTGGCGCACTACTAGACATTTTCTGGACACAGAGTACGCCGAGAAGACACAGAGTCACACAGAGACCTGATTATCAATGGAAAGCACTCCGTGTACTCTGTGTTGCCCTCAGTGCCCTCTGTGTCCAAAACCATTTTGTCCAGTGGTGTGCTGGCCTGGTATGAAACCAAAAAGCCTTGGCGAAAGCCGAGGCTTTTGTGGTTCCACCTGGGCTGGAATGGGGTTTTTAAATCGTTGATAATCAGTGTTTTTGAACACGATTTTTTGGTTTTTTAAAATGGGTTAAAAGTTTTTGGGGGTGTTTTGGGGTTTTTTGCCGGGAAATCTGGCTTTTTGTCCGGCTTGAACTTGCTGTTCCTGCTTCCACAGCCAGAATGTTCTGAATATAAAGATAAGGAAATCTTTTCAATCCAGGGACGGTACTGAGTGGCCATTTCCTTTTTTGGCCTCGGGCCAATCAATTCAATCGTTATTACCGTCACCGCTTTTTCTTTCAGCGTCATCAGCTTCCAAAGGACGGCTTCGTCCTAGAGGTTAGCGAGCCAGGTGATAAAGTTTCACTTTTTGGCTCCATATTCATTTCTTGAAAAGTATTGTGCGTCAGGCAGGTGATTTTATCACCGGATGGGCCGAACCTTGATTTCTGATATGCCAGAGAAGTCTTTAACGTTCACCGTAGCAATTTCCGGTATTTGGTGAACGATAGCTACCGAAACGATTTCCATATCATAAACTCTGTTTCCAGTAGGTTGATACTTTTGAAGCAGTTGTTCAAAAACAGAGAGGCTTTGGTGATCAGGATACAAAATTTGAGTGTTTTGGCGAACCTGCATGTAAAAACCATAAGCTTTTTGGAGGGGAACGCCCAATTTTGAACACACGGCAAAATACTCACTAATGTTTTTGGTGGTAATGAAGAAATTCAGAGAGGGGTTACTGATTAATGTGACAGCATCATGATAAAATGGGTTGCCCTTATCTAAGGCATAGATCAATATGTTGGTATCCAGCAGTACATCAGTCATTGTACGCAAGATCACGAAGGTTGGGAATAGAAGCAAGTTTGTCTCCCAGGTCAACGGAACCGGCAAGAGACCAATCTCGCTTTTCCGGTTCCACGAGCGGCTTTTCAGTAGTTTGAGTGTAGAAAGACAGTTTATCTAACCCACTGTCCTTAAGTAACTGAAGGACTCGAATCAGGTCACCTTCATCATCAAAATAAACGATCAACCGTGCAGTCATGAAAAATCATTTTCAATAAAAATACATCAATAGCTTTCAACAAGCAAATGAATAACCGATAAACCAGGGGGGAAATTCCATAATCATCCATTACTTAAATTTAGTTGGCCACTGTCTGAAGACTTACTCTATCCAGTTTCTCACCCCTTCCGCCACACTAACGAACAAGTGGGCATCCTGGTGGGGCACCCCTTTTGCAGCCAATTCTTTATAGGATTGCCTTGAAGTGCTCATTGAAAATGATTTCTGCCGCCTCTCGACAGCGTTTATCATGAGTGTTCATCAGGTCCACATAAACCAGCAGTGGGGGCACGGTAGGCTGTGCAGGGCCCTCAGGCTCCCAAAAGCGCCGAAATACCCGGATGGGGCCTTGTTCATCCGGGACCAGGCGGTATTTTGTCATCAGTGCATTTCTACGCTCACTGGTATACAGCGTCAATATTTCCGGCCGAAGATACTGCGTTAACAGATCACCAGCCGCCTCCCCTCCCCATTGTGTCTGCCCGTAATCTAACGGCAGCTGTTTCCATGCTTCCGGATCTTTCTCTCCCTTCGGTTCCCAACGGTATCGCCCTACTACCAGGCTGGGCTTTAAGGTATCTTCATAGGCAACCATCCATTTTTCCAGTAGGGCTTTCCTATCCATGAAGGCAAAGTTGTTTTTATCCTTTCTAACCAGATAGCCTGTTTCCAGCAAACCGTCAATGACCCGTGGAATATTACCGAGAGCCACTCCTGCTCGCCGGGCAATTTCCCGCTGCGGCTCGTTGATCAGATCTTTGTCCAACAACAATTGAAACAGCACCTTCAAACCTGTTTTTGTAAACGCCCGGTTGCTCTTTGCCGCCGGCGCCTTCAGAGGCTTATTGGCGTCAATCCACAACCAGATATCGCCTTGCCGGATGAAAATATTTCCGTTGGCCTCGAGGTAAGCAATGCCCAACTGCCGCAGAGATTCTTTTATCTTCGGGAAAAGCCTTTGAGCGACCAACAGATAGGGTGGGAACTTTTGAGCAACATACTCTATTTGCTGAAGCTGATGGGCACGTAGCTCTTTTTTGATGTCTATTTTGAACCTTAAATGGCTTTGGGGGAGTTCCAGCTCCACTATGCCATCCAAATTGGTATTGGCCTTCCATACACCTTCAATCCCAGTGGTTTTCCGAAGGTTGGCTAAAGCGGTGTCTAGTATGTCTTCCCTTGGCTTGTTCATTTTTATTTATGAACACGAAACGTGAACAAATAAATATAATGAACAAAAATACAGAAGGTTGCTCAGAAAATCAAGGGGTTGTCCAGGTATTTATCACCACCAAAAGTAAAGTAAGGATACGGTTCGCGCCTTTTATTCTATCGCATCCCGGTGAGGCGCTCCCTTTTTATACGCCCTGTTCTTCTTCGGCATAAACGTCCCAGTTTAGATCTTCGAGATTACCCAAAAACGGAATGGCGCCAAAGCGGCCGTTCAGATAGCCCTTCTGAATGTTCAGGTCGAAGCGGATATCGAAGTCGCTGAGCGGGTACAAGGCCGTCTCTCCCGAGGGCTTCTTCTCGGCAAACCAGATCTCATCCTGGCGGAAGATGGACTGGTCCAGCAGGTTGGACTCATGAGTGGTAAAGAGGAACTGCCCTTTGGTTTGCTTGTCCTTCACGAATTTGGCGACCAGTTCCTTCAGCAGATAGGGATGAATGCTTTGATCGATCTCATCTATAATGATGGTGGACGGGAAATGGATAGCCTGGAAAATGGTGGGGATCAACTCCAATAACCTGAGGGTGCCGTCCGATTCCTCCTCCAGGGTGAAATCAAGAGATTCTCCCTTTTCATTCTTATGCTGGGCGATCAACCGTTTGACTACCACCTTGCCGTTTTCCAGCATAGCCAGGGTCTCCTCCCCTACCTTTGCTGACTTCAACTGGACAAAGCGGTTGCCTGTTTCATCCTTCCGTATTTCCTCTTTGATTTTCCGGGTGTATTCCTCATCGCCCTTTCCGAAAAACTCGTCGATATCGTAGGTTCTAAGTTCAAGCTTGTCGATTCCCGTTTTCAGGGAGCTGGCCAGCTCGTTGGTGAAGGCTCGGAAGCCTGGCTGATCTAGCATGCGCCCGAGTAGAAACTGGGGCTTTGTTTTCGGAAAAATAACCATTAGGTACCGGTCAAACCACTGATAGGCACGCCGAATGTATTTAAAAGCAATCTTAGCCTTCGCCATGAGGGTGATCAGCGGTGGTCGTCTTTAAGCAGCTCTTCCTCATAGAGCTTGATCCGCAACCGGTCTTCTTCCGTGCGGTAGTAATCCGAATGGACTTCGATGTTCGTTTTTCCTTCCTGAACGGTACGGTTGAACACCAATTCATCCTTTTTGCCGAAATGGGTACGGTATAGCCATTCTTCGGAAATGGATAACACTCACAAAGGAAACGAACCACCCATTTTCCACGTTACCTTTGAAAACGCCAAAACGGTTATGGCTAAATCTCTCGAACAACAAACCTATCAATTCCTCAAAGCGCTGGGAAAATTTGACTATGCACTTTCCAGCCTGGACCGCATCTGGGAAGTGCTCTTCAAAGGATCGGGGCAGCAATGGAACTACCTCTACATTTCAAAATACCAAAAGACGTATTTCATCAACCATGTCAACGGAGAGAGCGGCACGTTGGAGGTGGAGCCGGAAAAAAGCGTCAAGGTCATGGAATCGGGAGCCTTTTCCAATGCCCGGCCCTTTTATCCGGAGGAAGAGCTGATGGAAGAGTGGCGACAACTCCTTTCCGCCGCCGGGAAATGGCTGAAGCTGGTGGAGAAGGACTGGATCAAAGCCAACAAGCAAGTCCAGGAAGAATACCCCTTGAAGTACAGGTACGGCGCCGTCCCCCACTCCCTTGTCCGGGAATCCATACCAGGCGCTTTCCGGTTGGATAAAACACTCGGTAAATCCAAAGCGAGAAAGCTGACCCGCCTGGTGGAGGAAGGCTATTTCATGAACCGGGAAAATACCATCGCCACCTCCATGACGGCGGCAAAATATTTTGAGTATTGCAGGATCGCCTATTTAGCGGCGGCCAGAAAGGAGGATGAGGTAGCCCCCTCGCTCTCCGGAAGAGAAATGTACAAGCTATACGCCGATGGCCGGCACGACGGCCTGCTCGATATCGATCCGGATTCCGAACAGGAATTTTCCGACTGGATTGATCATAAACACCCCAAATGGACGGGCGGAGGGCATCCCTGGGAGATCAAACGGGGCGGCAATACCACGCATATTGACCTCAGTGTCCGCCGGCCGGACTACTACTCCAAAGAGGGTTTTGTGGTGGAAGTAAACGGCCCGTCCATCATCCGCATGGTAGAGGCCATGAAAATGTTCCTGGCCATCCATGAAGCTTCACTGCCCATCTCCATAGCTGAGCCCGAGAGCGTGAGGAAAAGGTTGCTGGGGCAGGATAATGTCGGCATTATCCCGGAATACGCCTCCCTTCACCGGGCCAACCAGCGCTTCCACCCGGAGGAGGATGTCTTTGAAGTGATGTATTACGAGGACCTGGGCCGGTACAAACGGAGGATCACGCCGTTTATCCGGTGGGAGGCGCTGCCGGTGCTGCGGTTGAGGGATGTCTAAATTCATCCATTCCCCCTTTATTCTTTCAGGCCTTACACCTATTCTTTTTCGTCCGGAAACGGCTGGTCAAACCTGGATTTTCTGCGTAGGGGGTTCCCCCTTGGCCGCCTGCCATGTTTTTCAATATAAGCCTGAATATGTTCACTTTCCAGCTTTTTAGCCAACATTCGATTAGGAATATCCCTGATAAGAATCCGCCCGGTAAAGCGGAGCCAATTTTCCGGAAGGTTCAGATGATAGGCCTGGTCACGGACCCGGCTTGACAGGCCGTCTTCCTCTTCAATTGGGGTGTCACTTATACCATATTTATACAAATCGTCCTCTTTTCTATCCCAAATCAGGTATAGATGATGGGGGTTCAGGTTCTTATTGGAATTACCGTGATCCAAAGGAAGGGTATTGATGACTACTGCCAGCCTTGTTTGTTGCTGCCGGTCTCGAAATTAAAAGCTGGCGTGGAAAGAAACCTTTTCTCCGTTTTACGCTCATAGGCCTTAGCCGCCACATAGAGTAGATTCTCAAAAGCCAGGCCGGAGGGAAACTTCGACGGATCGGCTAGCACGCTTAAGTAAGCTTCTTTACCATTCGCTACCACGCAGCAACGAGCGTATAAAAATTCATCATCGGAGAAATAGCCATCCGGGTCATCACGCATCATGGCATCAGCGTGGGCGCTGGTATCAAGAGACCATAGCTTTTCGGAAAGAATGTCATAAAACTGGTAGATCTTGGCAACCGGCATTTCTGATAATGCCGCTACGGCTGGCTCAATTATATGGCTATTGTCTTCTGTCTTTGACCAATCCAGCATGGCTATTAATGCCCAGAACTCTTCCTCGTCCATCACTTCTGAGGAGTCGGGAAGGTTATGAACCCGAATTTCCAGCTCTGCGTTTCCGTAGTGCTCTTTCAGGTCTTGCACTACGTCCTGATTCAGGTTGCGGGTATTAATCTTCAATACTGTTGGCATACGACGGATTTTGTTCCTAAATATAAGGCTTTCAGGATACAAAGAAAACGTTCTGTTGTAAAAGATAGTTTCTCGCGTAGAATGCACATTTGAGTAAATAAGGCTGCTTATTTGGTCAAATGTGCAGTTCCCACCTAAAAAACCACCGACAAACAAGTCAGCCCCCCATCCATTTTCCGGAATTCCGACATTTCTACCTCGATGATGGGAAAGCACCCCTCCGCTATTCGCTGCTTCACGGTTGGGAAACCGGCGGGCGCCAGCACTGTGCCATTGATCAGCAAACAATTGGCGGCATAAGCTTCCTCCTCCTCCACCCGGATAACCTGGCCGGAAGCAAACCTCCCCGCAAATTCATCAATGGAGAGGAAAGTATTTTTCCCGATATACGCCACCCCCGTTTTCAGGTGCAGGTTGCTGCTCACCGGAATTTCGGAAGAAGTGTAGTCACACTCAGAAAGCATACCCGCCAGCTGCCGCGCCCCTTCCGCATTGGTCCGTTCGGACCTGCCGATGAAAAAGTGATTGTCAACTCTCAGTATGTCGCCCCCATCCACCGTCCCGGGAGGCTTTATGGTGGCCAGGGGCCTGTATTCCGCCAGTACCTCCGCGACGGCCGCCACTTCTCCCCG
>JAGFJD010000161.1 GCA_024102975.1 Phaeodactylibacter sp.
TCCCCAGCTGCTTTAGAGCATAGCTGAGGCCGGCGATGAGGCCGCAACCGGCCGCCAGCCCAGCGTAGCCGGCGATACCGGTGATCACCAGCGCCTCCTGCAGGATCATGCTGACGATCGACCAGGGGGTAGCGCCCAGCGACTTGCGGATGCCGATTTCTTTGGTGCGCTCCTTGACGATGATGGCCATGATATTGCCCACTCCTACCGCCCCGGCGATGATGGTGCCGATGGCGACCAGCCAGCTGAACCCCCGGATGCCGATGAAGAGGTTCTGTACCTCCCGGAATTCCCGCTCGACATTCTCGGAGCCAAAGGCCCGCTCGTCTTCCGGCGCCACAATGTGCCGCTGCTTGAGCAGGGCCAGCATTTTTTCTTCGAGCACCGCCGCCGGTACGCCGGGTTGCGGCACACAGGCAAAATAATCGATCTCATTCGGGCGGTTGAAAGTGACCTGAAGGGTGGAAATCGGGATATGGATGGTTTGCAGGTCTTCGATAGCGCCCTCATTGGTGGTTTGGCTCCCAAAAGTGCCCACCACCCGGAAGGGAACGCCTTTGATCTGGATGAATTCTCCAATGGGGTCGGACCCATCTTTGAACAATACCTCCCGGACCCGGTCGCCGATGACCGCCACCTTGCGCTTTTCCGCCAGGTCCGAATCATTGAGGAACCGGCCGGACAGCATCAGCAGCGGCCGGATGACGAACATTTCGGGGGCATCGCCATTAACGGCAAAAGAGGCACTCTCGTCACCGCGTTCTATAGTATAACTGCCAGGCACCCGAAGCCGGGGATTGAGGGCACCCAGTTCCGGAATCTGATTGCGCATGGCCTGCAGGTCGCCATTATCCAACTGGATAAAACGGCCGGGCTGCAGGCCTTTATAGGGGATGCTGGTGCGTTGCGTCCAGATAAAAACCGCGTTCTTGGCCACGTTGAAATTTCGGGTCACGCCATTTTCCAGGCCACTGCCGGCACCCAGCAGGACGGCCAGCATGAATATGCCCCAAAAAACGCCAAAGGCGGTGAGCAAGGTCCGCAGGCGATGCTTGCGGATGCTGTGGTAGATTTCTTGCCAGCGGTCGGTGTCGAACATGAGCCGGTTATTGGTTATTGGTTAAAAACAGGCGACTAAATCAAACTCCATCCCGCAGCGCTTCCACCGGCGGGATCAGGGCTGCCCGCCTGGCCGGTATCAGCCCGGCAAGGGCACCGGAAACGATCAGGACCAGCAGAGCGGCGAAGATCACCTGCAGGTTGACGCTGGGATTGGCGAAATATTCAATATCGGCGTCGGCCAGCGCCATGATGCGGTTGAGGCCGTACAAAAGCCCGACGCCCGCCACGATGCCCAGATAGCCGGCCACGCCGGTAATGAGTATAGACTCCTGGAGGATCATGCTGATGATCGACCAGGGCGTAGCGCCGACGGCCTTGCGGATGCCGATCTCCCGGGTGCGGTCTTTGACCACGATCATCATGATGTTGCTGACGCCGACGATGCCGGCGATCAGGGTACCCAATCCGACCAGCCACACGAAGGTTTTGATGCCGGCGAACAGGCCCATCACCGAGCGGTAGTTTTCCTCCTGGTTGTGCGACCAGAAGGCCTGGTTGTCATCCGGATGAACGATGTGGCGCTGCTTGAGCAGGGTGAGTATGCGTTGTTCCAGCTCCTTGCCGGAATAGCCGGCCCGGGTGGTTACGGCAAAAAGGCGGACGCTGCGCTCCGGATTGTACGTGCGCTGAAACGTGCTGAACGGAATATATATCCGCTCGGAGAACTGCCCGCCCCAACCTTCGTCGTGAAACAGGCCGACGACCTTGAAAACGCTGCCCTTGATCAGGATTTCTTTCCCGATCGGGCTTTCTTCCGGATCAAAAAGGACATTGGCCACCCGGTCGCCGATTACGCAGACTTTCCGGCTCTCCAGGTTGTCGTTGAAATTCAGCTTGCGCCCGGCCAGATAATCCTGATAAATCTTGATCTTGAAATAGTCTTTCCCGGCACCGAGAACCATGAAAGGAGAGGATTTGGCGCCCCGGACGATATTGAAATTGCCCACGAGCCAGTTCTCGGGAGCGATGTATTCCACGCCTTCCACATTGTTTTCTATGTATTGCAGGTCCTCTTCTGTAAATTCGGGCATCCTGCCGGGAGGGAGGCCCTGATAAGGCAGAGATGTGCGGCCGGTGAAGAACCAGATGCTGTTGGTCGCATCGAGGATCATGCTGCTGACCACCCCGTTCTGCATCCCCTGCCCGGCACCCAGCAGGAGCACCAGCATGAGAATTCCCCAGAATACGCCGAAGGCCGTGGCCAGGGTACGCCATTTATTCTGGCGGATGGTGATGAGGATTTCCTGCCATTTATCTCGGTCGAACATAACCGTGTTTATCTTATAGGATGGATAAAAGGCCAACGGGGATTCATCTGTAAAGGTAGCCCTTTGTCTGCTAACTTGCAATGTGTTGATTTTTTGCTGGTTCCTGCTCTTCCTCTACCTCGTCTTCATCGCGTGGATCGTGATGGAGAATTCTGGATGGATCGGGTATCTGGGGTTGGGAGAAGGCAAAGGAGACTCACAAGCTGGAAAGCGCTTCACGCATGCCTCTTACCAACCCCTCGTCCACCTCCTGCCAGCGAAACTCATCCTGGACTGCTTCATCCCCCATATTGACGCCCCCGGTGTACGCCATCCGGCTCTTCACCTCTTTCCGGGCAGCGGAGTGAAACTCAGCCAGTCCCTTGATACTCAAAAGCGCCCCGATATTGTCCGGCAGCAGTTCTCCGCAGGCCATGATGCTAATTCGGCCACGAGCGTGTTTTACAAAGCGCTCAATATTAGCCCTGCCTTCCCATGCAGTAGGCTGTTGGCCGGAAGTCAGGATGCGCTTCACCCCCAGGCCCACCAGCAATTCGATTGCCGCCAGCGGGTCCCGGCACATATCAAAAGCGCGGTGGAAGGTGAACGGCAACGGAGCGGCCGTTTCCACCATCCGGCGCGTACGGCCCTCATCGATGGCGCCATCGTCATTCAGCGCCCCGGAGACAATGCCGTCAGCCCCCAGAGCCTTTGCCTGCCGGATGTCCTCCAGCATGACTTCAAACTCCAGCCCGCTGTACAAAAAATCCGCCTTGCGGGGCCTGATCAGCACAAACACGGGAATGTCAAGCTGCGCTTTGGCTACTTTGATCTTGGCGGCACTAGGCGTCACGCCCCCCTGGGCCAGGTTTTCGCAAAGCTCTATGCGGTCGGCGCCGCCCTGTGCCGCCGCTATGGCAGAAACCACGGAATCACAACAAATTTCAAGTGTATAGGCCATTGTTTCATTTTTTTTACCTGCCTATTCCGGCAGTAGCGACCACACCGAAAGCTACTGCCCCCCCTCTCCCCATCTCCCCCTCACTACCCCCCCCTCTCCCAAACCCTGATCTCATCCGCAAAAATCCAGCTCTTTCCGCCAGCCCCTTTGTGCCAGGGTGGGCACTCGCCCCGGTTGACGCCTCTGACCTGGATGTACCGCGCCTTTACGCCCGGATTTGTTTTAAAAGAATGAAGGATCGTTCCTTTCTGCTCCGCCGTTACCGGGCTTTCCAGCGTTCCTGCCGGCTTGAAATTTTTTCCATCTGATGAAGTCAAAAACTCCACCCGCAGCGGCATAAAAATCCAGGAATTTTCGTCCTGCAGGAAAGTAATGGCAACGGAATCGACAAAGGCCATTTTACCCAGGTCGACGACTGCTTCCAGGTTGACGCCTTCGTACCCCTGCCATTCCCCGGTGCGGTAGTCCTGCCCGCCTTCGATGAAATCGATCAGCGCATCCGCTCCTCCGGCGGCGTACTGGGGGGCATAGGCCGTTCCCAGCCGGATGGTACGCTCAGAGGGTATTTTAAAGAACTGTGTTGCGATGGCCTGGCTGGCACCCAGGTCCGGATGATGGGCAATGGCCCGCAGGGTGGCCGTTTGGTCAATAACGATGGGGCCCTCGTAAAGATGCCCGGACTGTGGGGAGGGTTCCGGCCCGTCCAGGGAGAAATAAATATTGGCGCCGGCCAGAGCAGTATTCATTTCAATAGTATCCTGCCCGAAAAAAGCCCGCCTGCCCTTACTGACCGCAGGGACCGGCACGATAAGATGCTCATCGATTTGGCTTTGGGGCATATTGCCTTCGCCCGTGCCCCATTGAGTATTGGGATCACTGCCCATCTCAAACTCCAGGATGCCTCCGGCGACGATGTCTTCATGGCGGATAAACCCTTGGGTATGAACCTGCCCGTTGAGCTTCGCCGATTGTATGTAAGGATTACCCCGGCCGCCGTTTTTTACTTCTATCCGGAATGTTTTGCCGCCCGCCACGGGGATGCTGGCCCTCTCAACGGCCGGAGAGCCGATAATGTAAATCCCGCTGCCGGGCGTAACCGGGTAAAACCCCAGGGCGCTTAGCACATACCAGGCCGACATCTGCCCGCAGTCCTCATTCCCCGAAAGCCCATCCGGAGCGTTGGCGTATTGGGTGGCAAGAATCTCATGCACCCGTTCCTGCGCCTTCCAGGGCTGGCCCAGGAAGTTGTACAGGTAGGCCATGTGGTGGCTGGGTTCGTTGCCATGGGCGTACTGCCCGATCAGCCCGGTAATGTCGGCCTGGTCGCGGCCGGTGGTTTCGGAACTGGCAGCAAAAAGAGCATCCAGCTTCTCAACGGCCTTTTCCCGGCCTCCGAGCAAATCTGCCCAGCCACTGACATCCTGGGGCACATAAAAGCTGTACTGCCAGGCGTTGGCCTCGGTAAAATGGAAATTGACCTCGGCCGGGTCGAACGGGCTTACCCACCGGTGGCGGTTCCTGGCCCGCATGAAGCCGGTGGTAGGGTCGAAGATGTTCTTGTAGGACTGCGCCCGGCGCAGGAAGGTTTCATAAATATCAGGCTCCTCCAGCGCTTTGGCCATTTGGGCAATGCACCAGTCATCATAAGCGTATTCCAGCGTTTTGGATACGGATTCCGGTTCCTGCTCGGAGGGAATAAAGCCCCGGGAACGATAGGCAGGCTTGCCGAAATTGTCCTTGTTGGCGGTTGCAACCATTGCCTCCAGCGCCTGCTTTTCGGCGAATCCCCGAATGCCCTTCAGGTAGGCGTCGGCAATAACGGAAGCGGAATGGTAGCCGATCATGCAGTAGGTCTCGTTGCCGGCCAGTTCCCATACCGGCAGTTCGCCGGTTTGTTCGTAATGGCGCAGGAAGGAGTTGATGAAATCCTGGGTTCGTTCCGGTTCGATGATCGTGTAAAGGGGGTGGGCCGCCCGGTAAGTGTCCCAAAGAGAAAAAACAGTATATTGGGTGTGATGATCAGCCAGGTGGATATTCTTGTCCGGCCCACGGTAGGCTTTGTCGGCATCCGTGAACAGGTTGGGAGCGACAGAGGTATGGTAGAGAGCAGTATAAAAGATCGTATTCACTTCCTCATCGGCGGTTTGAATGGCTATTTTCGAGAGCTGGCGGTTCCACTCTTCCCGGGCTTCGTTCCTGGTTTTATCGAAGTCCCAGTGCGGCGTTTCCGCCACCAGGTTGCGGCGGGCGTTTTCGGCGCTCACCGCTGAGATTCCCACTTTCACCAGCAGCGGTTCGCCATCGGACACGTCAAAGCGCAGGGCGGCTTTCACCCGCTGGGCGGCCTCCTCCGTAGGCCGGATGGGGTTGGAGGGGAGAGGGATAATTGTATCCAGAATACTGAGGATCGGCCGGGAAAACCGGGCTGCGAAGTAGACGTGCTGCTCTTCCGCCCAGGATTTGGAAATCCGAAAACCCTCGATCCCGGTATCGCTCACCTGCCACATGTTGCCCTGCAGCAATTCATCGCGGTGCAGGAGGTCAATAATGAGGTTGGCGGTGTCGGCGCCATCAAAGGTATAGCGGTGGAAGCCGGTGCGTTCCGTCGCCGTCAGTTCTGCTTTTATTGGATAATCTTTTAGTTCGGCAGAATAGTATCCCGGACTGGCTTTTTCGGAGGCTTTATGGAAAACAGAGCGGTAGCCCGGCCGCCCGTCGGCGCCGTTGTTCAGGCGAACCGGCCCGGTAGTGGGCATCATCAGGATATCGCAATAATCGGGCACGCCGGTACCGCTGAGGTGGGTGTGGCTGAAGCCGTAGAGGATCGTATCGGTATAATGGTAACCCGAGCAGCCGTCCCAGCCTTCGAGCCGGGTATCGGGGCTGAGTTGCACCATACCGAAGGGCAGGGTAGCGCCGGGGAAGGTATGGCCGTGGCCACCCGTGCCGATGAAAGGGTCGACGTACCGGGCCGGATCCTGGTCAGATGCCGCCGGCTCTTTGCTTTGGCAGGCAGAAAGCGAGCAAAGGCTTACAAGGCAGAAGGATATAGAGGCAGCCTTAATAATGGACATGCTACTGGACATTTTTTTGGACACAGAGTACGCCAAGAAGACACAGAGCTGCACAGGGGCTTGATTATCAATGGAAAAAACTCCGTGCACTCTGTGTCCAAAACCGTTTTGTCCGGTAGCGTGAATAATAGATTGTATGAAGCCCTTCAATTTTTTCGACAATTCTTCAGTTTTTCGTTTCATCTTGCTCATGATGTAAGTGATGAGAATGAAATCCCGCTCCAAACAGGGTAGAGGGGGCGTCTCCTGCAAACGCTGCCGGGTTTTCCAAAGCGCAGCCCTACCGTAAACCCCGGCAGATTGCCTCATGAATCCGACACGAACGTCTCTGCGGCGATCCCGTCTGCCAGGAATTTCCCGGCATCGGTCAACCGCACCACCTCCCCGGCCCTTTCCGCCTGCCCGTTTTCGAGAAAAGGGCGGATGCATTCCAAAAAATGGCGCTCGTATTCTTCTCCCATCTCCCTCAGCCGGCCCAGTCCGACGCCCCAGATGGTACGCAAGCCGGTCATGACGTATTCGTTGTAGCGGTCGGCAGGGGAGAGGTATTCGACCTCGAAGAAGGGCATTGTTTGAGATGACACCTCCTTTAGCAAGGATCCTGCCTGGAACGGAGATGTCACCTCACGCAGGTATTTCGCATTATTCGCCACGTTCCACTGCCGGCTTTCGCCGTTGTAGCTATGGGCGGAAGGGCCGATCCCCAGATAAGGCTCTCCTTTCCAGTAGCTGGCGTTGTGTATGGCAAAATGCCCCGGCAGGGCAAAGTTGGAAATCTCGTATTGAATATAACCGTGACCCCGCATGGCGGCCACCAGCATCTCAAACTGGCGGGCGGCGTGTTCTTCTTGTACCGGCGGCGACTGGCCTCTTTTGATAAAATGAAACAACGCCGTGCGCTCCTCGACGGTCAGGGCATAACAAGATACATGGGGAATTTTGTAGCCAAAAGCAATATTCAGGTTTTCTTCCCAGTGCGCATCGCTGGTGGTGGGCGAACCGTAGATGAGGTCGGCGGTCAGGTTGCCGAAGCCGGCGGCGAGGGCTTCCTCCAGGCAGGCGCGGGCTTCGCGGGCGTCGTGAGCGCGGTTGAAGAACCGAAGGTCTTCTTCGAAAAAGGACTGGATGCCGATACTCAGCCGGTTGACGGGCGTACGGCGCAGGGCGGCGATCTTTTCTTTGGTCAGGTCGTCGGGGTTGGCCTCCAGGGTGATCTCTGCATTGGGCCGGAGGGTAAAGCATTTCCCGATCTCCTCGAAAAAGCGCATCAGCTCGCCTTCCGTCAGCAAGCTGGGGGTGCCGCCGCCAAAGTAGATACTGTCCAGTTCTTTATCCACGAGATAATCCTGCCGCAGGCGCAACTCCCGGATCATGGCTTCCACCATCTCTGCCTTGTACTTCAGGGAGGTGGAGAAGTGGAAATTGCAGTAATGGCAGGCTTGCTTGCAGAAGGGGATATGTAGGTAAATACCGGGCATTTTGCTTTTTTTATTCCTGATTCGTCTTCGTCCCTGATTGTTCCCGGCGTGACGGGTCGAAGACGAATCAGGAATCAATGAATAAACGAATCAGCCCCAGCAACTCCTCCCCCGCATCCACATGCACCCAGTGGCCGGCCCCGGCGACCGTTTCCACCCGGGCGTTCGGGAACCAGTCGTAGATCAGGCCGAAGTCTTCGTCTGTAACATAGGGCGAATTGCCGCCGCGGATGAAAAGGGCCTCGCCCTCGTATGGCTCGTCGGCCTCCGGAGGAGCGAGCAGGTTGTCGTAGTTGTGGTAGAGGCTTTCCAGGTTCATCTTCCAGCGGTAATGTCCTTTTTTATCGCGCGTCAGCCCTTTAAGGAGAAACTGCCGGACAGCGTTGTCCGGGATGCGTTCCCGGAGCTTTTCATCGGCCTCGCTGCGGTCATCCAGTTTTTTGAGGTCGAGGCTTCTCAGGGCGTCGAAGATTTCCTGGTGTCCGGGCGGGTATTTCTTGGGCGCGATATCGATGACGACCAGTTTGTCGACCATATCCGGGTGCAGCAGGGCAAACTGCATGGCCACCTTACCGCCCATAGAGTGGCCGATGATGTGGGATTTGAACATCCAGTTGGATTCCAGGAAGTACAACAGGTCTTCGGCCATACAGGGATAGTCGATATCATCGTGGTGGGGCGACCGGCCGTGGTTGCGCTGGTCGACGAGATAGACCGTATGGTTGTCCGCCAGTTGCCTGCCCAGGGTTTGCCAGTTGTCCAGCGTCCCGAACAGGCCGTGCAGGATGACGACGGGGTCGCCCTGGCCGAAGGTTTTATGGTTGAGGTTGATCATGGTGTTCGTTCGGTGTTCGGTGTTCGGTGTTCGGTGTTCGGCGTTCGGCGTTCGTATAGCCAGCAGGCGAACCGCGAACTCCGAACAGCCGAACTCCGAGTAAACGAACAGCAAAGGTAGGGTTATTCCTTCAAATAGCCATCGAGGGGCGTCCCTCCGTTCTCCCATTCCCCTTCGGCCCGATAGGGGTGGAAACGGGCGAAAAGCTCTTCTTTGTACCAGCCCAGCTGGCGGGTGCGGCGGATCACCTCCTGGTGTTCTTTGCTGTGGTAGGCGTAGGCCATCATGGCCCGGCTGTCTTCCCAGAGGCTGAAGGTGGCCTGTTGTACGAGGGGCAGCTCTCCGATGCCGATGGAAAAAATACGCCCGGCTTTGTCGTCCATCGAGCGGCTGACAGAGGGGACGAACCTCCAGAAGCGCCACAGGTGCCGGGGATAGATAGTGGCCCGCGTGATGACGGCAACCAGGCTCTGCTCATCGTACGCTCCGGCGAGGGGGAAAGGCTGCCGGCCGTCCCATTCGCCGTGAGCTTTGGCTGCCCGCATGTAGATCGTCCACCAAGCGGAGCATT
This sequence comes from Phaeodactylibacter sp., assembly GCA_024102975.1. Classification (GTDB taxonomy): domain Bacteria; phylum Bacteroidota; class Bacteroidia; order Chitinophagales; family Saprospiraceae; genus JACJXW01. The sequence continues at coordinate 9,289 of JAGFJD010000161.1, forward strand.
GCTTCCGGAATTCCTGATACAACGGATGTCCGCCAAAGAAGCGCCGGGCGGCCGCTTCGCTGTCCCAGACGGCTAACAGGCCGTACGTGCCGAAATCGGGCCGGATGCTGAAACCATTGCCGGCTCCGCTGCCCAGCATCTTGGAAAACCGCAGCCCTTCCACGGCTTCCAGCGGAGCGCCAGCCAGGCCCATCTGGCGGAAGGCCCACCAGCGGTGTCGAAGAGTATTGTATCGAAAGAAAGATATGGTTGTGATTGGGTTCATTGCCTTACGGATTGATTGCCTGGTGGTGGGTGAAATCCGTTAAATTTCCTGCGAAACTGGAGAGCGGGCCTCCAGGCCCGCTGAATAGGCCAGCGGATTTAACCCGCTACCAGGTACACAGGAGCCATGAAACACTGAAACCGTGAATTTGTTGCCTTTTCGTTAAAATGGAATAGATGGCCGTTAAATGATCGTTAAACCAATGGACGAGGTGCCACTTCCTTTGTATTATAAGGCGTTAATTCAGAGTAGATTGCAGAGCCGGGGGTGAAGAGGCGAAAAAATACCCGTTGTGGCCATCTGATTCGGAAAGCGTCCAAGAAAGCAAAAGATGAACAGAAAATTGTAATTTTGGAGCTTGATAACCAAAGGTTTAAAAAACAAAATGAAAAACGGGATTTTCCAAACCAAATTCAAAGCAAAGCATATGATTAACAGAAGCATGAAAAAAATCCTGGTTATGCTCTCCATGGCCCTTTTGACGGGCCTGTCGGCTAACGCGCAGCGCATTGCATACGTAGATGTCAACACCATCCTGGAAAGCATTCCTGAATACCAATCGGCCCAGCAGGAACTCGACAAGCTGGCTTCTGCCTGGCGCCAGGAAATCGCCCAGGAGTACGATAAGATCAAAGGGTTGTACAACCGTTACCAGGCCGAACAAGTCCTTCTAAGTGACGAGGCGCGCAAGCAACGCGAGGACGAGATCATGGAAAAGGAAAAGCAGGTGCGCGACCTGCAGAAAGACCGGTTTGGGCCGGAGGGCGAACTCTTCAAGCGCCGGCAGGAACTCGTTCGCCCCATCCAGGACAGGGTCTACGGTGCCATTGAGGAATACGCCACCGAGCGCGGATACGATTTCATCTTCGACAAATCCGGTTCCGCGGGCATGATCTTCACCAACCCGCAGTACGACAAGACCTCGGACATCATGGATAAGTTGAAGTAAATCAAAACTTTGTTTTTTTACTTCGCTGCAAAACCGCTATTTTTGCAGCCGTTTTGCATCATTCGATAACCAAAAGCAAAATAAGGACACAAATGAAGCGAATTGTGAAAATAAGCTGCCTTCTGATCCTGGCGCTCGGCGTAGGGAACGCCGTGCAGGCGCAGAAGTTCGGCTACGTCAACTCCACCGCCATCCTGGCAGAGATGCCGGAGGTGAAGCAAATGGAAGCCAACCTGGAGGCCCTTCAAAAACAATTGCAGAAGAAAGGACAGAGCATGGTTGAACAACTACAGCAGGACTACGCCGCCGTCCAGCAAAAAGCCGCCAGCGGCGACCTGTCGCCCAAGCAGCAGGAAGAAGAAGCGAAGAAGCTGGAAGACCAGCAGACGGAAATCGCCAAGTTCGAACAGGATATGGTCAAACAACTTCAGGACAAGCGCAACAAAGAACTGCAGCCCATCCTTGAAAAGGTGAACCAGGCCATTACCGACGTAGCAAAAGAAAACGGATTCCAGTTCATCTTTGACGAGGGCGTCATCCTCTACGCCGAGGATTCCCAGAATGTCAACAACCTCGTCAAAGCCAAACTAGGCTTGTAATTTGATCCTCAACCGCCAACCCGTTGGCCTCTTCGATTCTGGCATAGGCGGCCTGACCGCCGCCTATGCCATTATCCGGGAACTGCCCAACGAGCAAATCTTCTATTTTGGCGACACCGCCCACCTGCCTTATGGCCCCCAATCCGCTGAGGCTGTTCGTGCTTACAGTGCCGATATCGTTCGATTTCTCCTTGACCAGGGCTGTAAAGCCATCGTCGTAGCCTGCAACACCGCCACCGCCGCCGCCCTCAATTCGCTGCGAGAACGCTGGCCGGAAATCCCTTTCATCGGCATGGAGCCGGCAGTCAAACCCGGCGCCCGCGCCACCCGTACCGGAAAAGTGGGCGTTCTGGCCACCGCCGGCACGTTCAAAAGCCAGCGCTACGCCAGCCTCATGCACCGTTTCGCCAAAGAGGTCGAACTGCTGGAAAACCCCTGCGCCGGATTGGTGGAACGCATAGAATGTGGCCAGCTGAACGGCCCGGATACCGAAGCCTTCCTGCGCAATATCCTCGAACCCATGCTCTACGCCGGAGTCGACACCTTCGTGCTCGGCTGCACCCACTACCCTTTCGTCCAGCCGTTGATCGAAAAGATCGTTGGACCCAATGCCTCCGTCATCAACCCGGCACCCGCCGTTGCCCGGCAGCTGCGGAGAATCCTGGAAGGCCAGAATCTGCTAAGCCCCGAACTGCCCGGGCCGCACCGTTTTTTTGTATCCGGAGAGAAGGGAAACTTCGAGGCCCTGGCCTCTGAGCTGCTCGGTTTCGGGGTGAGCGTAGAGGCCGGCGTGACCTTTTAAAAGGAAGGTATCCGCTTTGCGCCCTACCTCAGCTTTGCATTAAAAAATTCAACCGTTCTTTTCCAGGCAAGCTCAGCTGCCGCTTTGTCGTATCGCGGAGTAGTGTCGTTATGAAAACCGTGATTGACGTCGGGATAGAGGTGAGCGCTGTATTCTTTATTGTTTTCCTGCAACGCCGCTGCGTAGTCCGGCCAGCCGGCATTAACCCTTTGGTCGAAAGCGGCGAAATGCAAAAGAAGTGGGGCTTTGATGCCAGGCACTTCTTCAGCCGCCGGCTGGCCGCCGTAAAAGGGAACCGCCGCCGCCAAATCCGAAACCCGTACCGCCATCATATTAGAAATCCAGCCGCCAAAACAAAAGCCGACGACGCCGACGACGCCGGTGCATTCGTCATGGCTTTTGAGATGATCGAAGGCAGCGATGAAGTCTTCCAGCATCTCGTCCCTGTCTCTTTGGCGCTGCAATTCCCTGCCGTCGTCGTCGTTGCCGGGGTAACCGCCCAAGGGGGTCAAGGCGTCCGGAGCAAGAGAAATAAACCCTTCCAGCGCCGCCCGGCGGGCCACGTCCTCGATGTGGGGATTGAGCCCTCTGTTTTCGTGTACAACCACAATTCCGGGCAACTTTTCCGTATTGTCCACCGGGCGGGAAAGCAACGCCCTGATTTTGCCGCCGCCTTTGGGGGAATCGTATTCTATATACTCTGATTTCAATCTGGGGTCCTCCGCTCTGACTTGCTGCCTTTCGGCATACCTGGGCATCAGATAATCGAGGATCGCCGGGATGGTAAGCCCCCCTACTGCATAAACGCTGAGCCGTTCGACAAACTCCCGGCGGTCGATTTTATTATGGACGTAGCTGTCGTACAGGTCAAAAACTTCTTGTCTTAATGCTATTTTTTTCATTTCTCATCATTTTAAATAAACACGACAAAACCATAAGGCAGGTTGCTTAGATACTGAGGCGAAAACGCACATACTTGATCTTCTTCCCCTCCTCCAGATGCATCTTTTCATAATACGTCTTCAACTCCAGCTCCGGCATGGGCAGGGGTTTGGCATAGATATCTTCATCCTGGTAAAGAATCCCGGCACCGGGGTATTCTTCCATCGTTCTCAGGGTGAAGTCATACAGCTGCGGTTCATCGGTTTTTAGGTGGATGAGGCCGCCAGGCTCAAGCACTTTCCTGTATTCGTCCAGGAACCGGGGGGCGGTGAGGCGCCGGTTGGCTTTGCTGTTGCGCAGGAAGGGATCAGGGAAGGTGATCCAGATTTCGCTGATTTCTCCCGTCCCGAAGAAATTGGCGATCCGTTCGATGCGGATGCGAAGGAAAGCGGTATTACTCAGGCCTTCCTCCAAAGCGATCCGGGCACCTTTCCAAATCCGGGCGCCTTTTATATCTACGCCGATAAAGTTGCGGTGAGGATTTTGCCGGGCCAAACCAAGAGTATACTCGCCCCTGCCGCAGGCCAGCTCCAGCGTGATGGGGTTGTTGTTCTTAAAATGCTTTGAAGCCCATTCCCCTTTTAACTGCACCGGCGCTCCGTTGAGGCCGTAAAGCTGAGGCTCCAGCGGGTCGAAATTCTCGTATACATTGGGAAACGTAAGGAGCTCGGTAAATTTCTGAAGTTTGTTTCTCTTGCTCATGATCGGAAGGCAAATATACGGGTTTTGCCTTGGTTTTCGGGAAAAATCAGAGCAAAGTGCCTGCTCAGGGCAGGGTTGGAGAAGGTTATTGGTTGTTGCCCTGGCAGGGCAGGAAGGCGTTATTGGTTATTAACGCCTCACAGCTGCCGGTTTAGCCCAATAACCAACAACCCCAATAACCGGTTACCGGTTATCCTCCCGGGAAAGCACCTGTTCCAATTCATAATGATACTTGGGGAAGGTATCCAGGTTCCGGTGGCCGGCACCGTCGATGGTAATGAAATCCTCCGGGCGTTCCAGCAGCGGGCGCAGGCGCTGGGAAAGGCGGTATTCCACAATGCGGTCGCGGGTGCCGGCAAAGATGACTGCCGGGCAGTTGAGTTCCTTCAGGTGGCGGTCGTTGGGGAAGGAAAGGCGAAAAACAGCATCCGGCATGGGCAGGCGGGAAAGGGCCCGCACGACGTTGGGCATATTGTCAAAAGGGGTTTCCAAAATGACGAGCCGCGGCCGGCGCCGGGCAGCCAGCCAGGAAGCGATGCCCGAGCCCAGCGAACGGCCATAGAGGACGATCTCCCTTTCCGGGTAATGACCCAGCAGCCACCGGTAGGCCGCTTCTCCGTCGGCGTACAACCCCTGTTCGGAAGGCCGGCCGCTGCTTTTGCCATAACCCCGGTAGTCGATGGCAAAAAAATCGTATCCCAGGCGGGTAAAGGCGCCCTGGTGCTTCGCCCAGCGTTGCAGGTTGCCCTGATTGCCATGCAGATAAAGGACGACCCCCTTCCTTTTTTTCCCCGCCGGAATCCGGAAAAGCAGCGCGTTGAGACGCACGCCGTCTTCGCCCTCCAGCCAGCACTCTTCCCACCCCCTGGCATTGAAAAAAAAACGGTGGCTCCGGGGTAAGCGGAAAGGTTGGAATACAAAGCGCTCCTGAAACAAGAAGACCGCCAACAACAATAATCCGTAAAAAGAAAGTACGCTGATGAAAATGTAAAGGGCAATATCCATACCGGTTATTCAATTCGCTGCCAAGGCAGCTCCAAATTTAACAAGCAATGCCATTGGCCAAGCTCAGCGGGCAAAATAATTGTGTCGGGAATTCGTAATAAGACAAACATCCATTCGAACATAATCCATGAAATGATTATTTTTATTGTAAACCATTAACAGGTATGCGCCCTTTTACCTGAAAATTGTCCTGAGCTATGAAATCTGTTTATATATTTTTTCTCCTCCTGATCCCGCTGTTAGGCTCATCCCAGAAAATAACGGTCTCTGAGCCTATTATCCTGCGCAGTGACGTCGCCTATGACCTCATTGGGAACCTGGGAGGCAACACCCTGGTTTTCCGGGACAAGGGAACGTCTTTCGAAGTCGTTGCCTTCAACCCGCAGATGAAAGAAGCCTGGTCCAAAGAAATCGAACTGGACGCCCGCCAGCCCAAAGTGATCGGCCTGGTTGCCGGAAAAACCGATTTTACCATCGTTTACCAGTTCCGGGCAAAATCGCATACCATCATCAAAGCTCACAAATACGGCCCGGGCGCCAACCTGCTCGACTCGGTAAGCCTGGCCGACCTGGGCTATCTGTTTTACAATCCCGGCTTTGAGTTCATCCGTTCGGAGGACCGCAGCAAAGGGCTGATCTACTTCCTCGAAAAACAGGAAATGTTCAAGGCTTATTCCATCGACCTGGAAAACCTGCACCTCAAGTGGAAGGCCATCCTGCAACCGGAAGATTTCAATTACTACCAGAATTTCCGGGAAGTGCTGGTCGACAATTACGGAAATATGACCCTTGTCCTGGAAAAGAACAATTTCCGCTCCAAACGAGAAGAACACTTCTTCGAAATCCATACCTACTACGGTACATCGTCGAAACTCGTCAAATACAGCATCCCGATCCCGAACAAGCTGACCTACGACGCCTACTTCACCTACGACCACCTCAACGACCGGCTGATCGCCGCCGGCCTCTATTCGGATAAAAACCTGGGGCGGGCCGACGGCTATTTCTACCTCAGCATTCCTCCCCAAAATCACGAAGAGCACCTGCTCAATTTTACCGAGTTTGACGAAGAATTCGTCAGCTCCCTGCTGGGTAAGGAATCCGACAAAACAAAAGGCCTGCCCGAAGCCAGCATTCAGGAAATCGTTTTGCGCCTCGATGGCGGCGTCCTGCTGATCGGAGAACGCAACCGGACTTTCGAGCGCCGGGCCGCCGGCGTCAACCGCACCTTCTACGACGTCAGCGGCCGGTTTGCCATCGATTATTATTACGACGAGGTTTTCGTCGTCTCTATCCACCCTGACGGAAAAACCCACTGGAAAACCATCCTCCACAAAAAACAGTACTCCCAGGATGACGACGGCATCTACTCCTCTTATTTCCTCTTCAAAACGCCAAGCAACCTCCGCTTCCTGTTCAACGACGAAATAAAGTACGAAAATACGGTCAGCGAATACGTCCTCAAAGGCAACGGCGCAGCCGAACGCAATAGCCTGCTGAGCACGGAAAACCTCAAGCTCCGGCTCCGCTTCCGGGACGCCGTGCAGGTGAACGCCAGCGAACTGATCATCCCCAGCGAGCGGCGCAACCGGCTGAAGCTGGTCAGGCTGGAGTATTATTGAGGTGCATGGGTGCACGGGTGCACGGGTGCATGGGTGCACGGGTATGGAGGCAGGATGGATTGCTACAGGCCGGCCCGGCCCATCGTATACACAAATGTACGAATGCACAGATACACAACGCTTGCGGCTTCGCCACCGCGCACATTCATAAAAACCATCTATGCAATTCCTGGATGCGGGCCGGTTGGCCGAACTACTCCCATTTCCCGAATTGATCGAAGGCCTGCGACAAGCCTTTGCCGGCAATTACAGCGTTCCGCTGCGCCACCATCACGAATACAGCATTCCCGGGGAAGCGGAACCAGGCACCCTGCTGTTGATGCCCGCCTGGGACGACGGGCAGTACTTTGGCGTCAAGCTCGTTGCCGTCAGCCCGCACAACCGGCACCAGGGCCTGCCGACCATACAGGGGATTTATACCCTCTTTGAAACGCAAAACGGAACGCCCATCCTGCAAATGGACGCCAAAGCCCTTACCAACCTGCGGACGGCGGCCGCCTCCGCCCTGGCTTCCACCTTCCTCTCCCGCAGGAACAGCCGAACCTTGCTCATGATAGGAACCGGTGCGCTGGCACCCTGCCTCATCCGGGCTCATGCTGCCGTGCGGCCCATTGAAAGGGTAGTGATTTGGGGGAGAAATACTGAAAAAGCCGATAAACTGGCCACAAGACTCCAAAGCCTTCAGCACCCTGTCAGTTCAACACTCCAGTACTCCATCACCCCAGCACCCAGCCTTCCCTCCGCCATTGCCGCCGCCGACATCATCAGCTGCGCCACCCTGAGTGTCAACCCGCTGATCCCGGGCCAGTGGCTGCAGCCCGGCCAGCATGTCGACCTGGTAGGATCCTACAAACCCAATATGCGGGAAGCCGACGATGAGGCCATTCGCCGCGCTACTGTATATGTGGATACTATGGAAGGGGCGCTGAAAGAAACAGGCGATATCGCAGCGCCTGTAAAAAGAGGCATCCTCCACCCGGAGAACATTCCCGGCGACCTGTTCAGCCTGTGCCGGGAGGAGGCGCCGGGGCGGCAAAGCGAGGATGCCATCACCATTTTTAAATCGGTAGGGCTTGCACTGGAGGATTTGGCGGCAGCAAAAATGGCGTGGGAGAAGGTAAGGTAAACAAAGAGAGGTAAAAAACATGCCGCTCATCAAATAAGCAGTTTTTTTACAAAACTTTCATTTTCTATTGAAAGAAATGAAAATTGAATTTACCTTTGTGTCTACCACTCATAAAATAAATGATGATAACCTGTAGCCGGAATATGCCGGAATCCGAATTTCTCGAGCGATACCGGAAAGCTCAACTTAACAAACTCTTTTCCTATGAGGAAGAGTATGTCGGCGCGACAGCCGGCATCGGCAGCCCTCCTGGTTACGACTATGACCTTAACCAAATGGTATTGGGAAACGGAGAAAGCTGCTTTGAGCAGGCCAAAGCGGACTTGGAGTCCTGGACCATGTTCCCATCTAAGTGGACGCGCATTTACCCATTGCCAACCCCAATAGAAGACGGCCAGGTGGTGGTCGTCCTTTTCCGCCTCTTTGGGCTTTGGTGGTTCAATTCCTGCCGCATTGTTTATACCTTCAATGAGAAGCACCGTTTTGGTTTTGCCTACGGCACCCTTCCTGGCCACGTGGAACAAGGGGAAGAGTGCTTTTGGATAGAAATGGATAAGGATGGGGTAGTATGGTATCGTATAAAAGCTTTTTCCCGCCCGGCGGTTCTGGCAACTAAGATAGGCTACCCTATAGCCCGCCATTTTCAGCGGCGCTTTGTAAAGGATTCATTTGAATCCATGAAGAAGTTTTTACAAAAAACGGGGCCATGAGTATAACCGGCGGCAAAGGGCTGCAAATGACGATCGCCTTCGGCATGCTGGCGTTGGGGGGAGTGACCGGTTGGTTATGGCCCTTGTCCTTGAATTCGCTCGACTGGGTTCAGGTTATCTTTACTTCGGCGCCGCTGCTATGGATTCCCCTGGCCGCAGTGGCTGGAAGGCCACTGGTTTCCGTCCCGCTACGACTGCTACGGTTTTTCTTTCCGGCAGCTCTGCTACTTGCTTTTGCTTTCCTGCTTCCGCCAACGCAGGCTGCCGGCCTGTGTACCTTCCCCTGGTTATTGCTGTCCCTTTGGTTGACCTTTCGGGCAGTTGTGGTATTGTTTCAGAAGAGTGAATACAGCTTGCCCCGGATTTGCGGCACTGCCGCCTACCTGTTCCTCTTGATTGGCGCAGTGTGGGCGACGGCAGATCGGCTGGGCATTCAGTTCTTTGGATTCGATCCGGTGATCGGGTTGTTAACCGCCGTACATTTCCACTTTGCCGGTTTTCTGCTCTTGCTGGTTACCGGGCTGGCTCTGCTCCGTTGGCGTTCCCCCCTGGCACCGTTAGTCGGTTGGATGGCCGTTCTGGGGCCTCCTCTGGTGGCGGTGGGCATTTTAATCACCCACTTTGAAGGGCCACCGGTTGCAGAGCTGATCGCCGCCACCGTTATGGCCCTGGGCGGGGTTGGCAGCGCAGTTTGCCATTTTCAATTGGCGTGGCAGGGAAAAGGACAGGGGGCATGCTGGATGACCGGCGCGGTATTCCTGCTGGGAGGCATGATGCTGGCGTTGCTCTACGGATGGCGTTCCGTGTTACCCATACCCCTTCTCAGCATTCCCTGGATGTACGCTGTACACGGGAGTATAAATGCCGGTGCAATGGCATTGCTGGTTGTGGGATGGTTAAACGCATCGGCTGACGGGCATCGGGCTGGGATGGCATAAACAATATGCCCCCCCTGTCTCTCCTCTCATTCGATAAACCCGAAAGTAGTTCTCTCTCAAGCACAAATTGCGGCCCCGGCGTATACCACGATGGCCACCCGGTCTTCCGGCCGCAGCTGTTCCACCAGCAACCGCATGGCCTGTTTCGCCAGCGGCAGCTTGTTCTGATCCCTCATCGAGCCGGAGACGTCCATCAGGAAAACGAGGTTGCTGGGTGTCAGCTCTTCCCGGGATATTACCTTGCCCTGAAGCCCGATGTGCAGCAGTTTGCGATTCTCGTTCCAGGGGCAGTCCGCCAGTTCGGTATGCACGCTGAAGGGCGGCCCATCCGGCTCCGGCAACGGATAATTGTAAGAAAAATATCGGCGGCGCCAACGAAGTGGCCAGGTTGTACTTCGGAAAACCAGAAGCCATCACCAAAGAAGTAGTGGAACAATGCTTTGAAATGGCCTGGCACAGCATCCGGAAATGACTTTTTTTGAATATTAACTGAACAAAAATTCAATTAAATGAAAAAAACATTGCTTTATATCCTGGCAACCCTTGTTGGATTGGTTGTAATACTGGGCTTATTTCTTCGCCTGCGCTATGGAGGCGGCAGAGAATATCCAGATATGTCCACCGAGCCGGTGTACAAAAGCGCCCAAGTGGAGGAGGTAATCGCTTTTGAGGAACCTATTGGCAACGTGGCAGCAAGTAAAGATACCACCCACCCCACCCGCGTATTTTTCACTATTCACCCGGAGAGCCGTCCGGAGGCCAACAAACTGATGGAGATCGTTGACGGCAAGGCCGTTCCTTATCCGAGTATAGAAGCGCAGAGGCTTTTTAATACCGTGTTGGGCGTTTTCACGGACAAGCAGAACCGCCTGTGGACGATCGACCATGGCAACCACGGTTTCGATCCGGTAAAGGTCATTGCTTTCGACCTGTCAACCGATGCCAAAGTGCATGAGCACACCACTAGACATTTTCTGGCCCGTGTAAAAGTGTAAGCGTGTAAAGGTGTAAAAGAAATTGGCTCCCAATCATTTACACGTTTACACGCTTACACCTTTACACAAGTAGCCCCCAAAATGTCCA
>JAGFJD010000205.1 GCA_024102975.1 Phaeodactylibacter sp.
GTTCTTTTGCACGCTGGCAGCGTTGCCAAGCCTCGCCGTAGCTTTGGCTATGGCTGCGTTTGGCGCCTTGCCAGCGCACAAAATAACTTCCTCTATTCTGGGTAACTTATTATTGCGTGATCCCTAAGTCCTGACGGAAGGGGGTGGTTGTTTGTTCAGGGGAGTTTTTCCGCCCTGACAACCAAGCAATACGGGCACCTGACCGGCTACCATTCTAACCTTTCCCAACAGTTGGCTGAAAAAGGCGCTTCCCCGGCATAGGGTAAGGGGGGTAAGGACGGGCGCCAGGGAAGCATGGAACCAGCTTTTGCGAGCCGGCTCCCACCTTTTATATTTTCCGGTTCTATGGCAATTAAGGGTTTGGCATAATTTACGATGTGCGATGTGTGATTTTTGATCTGCGATGTGCCATGAAAGAGCCGCCGACGCTGTGCAGCCTGCTGCGGACAAATTTTAACCGGCTTGAAAAGACGGTCAAAAATCGCACATCAAAAATCAAAAATTTTCCAGGCTCCAAACAAATCCTTATCGCACTAAGGAGAGGCTGCCCTTAAACTCCCCGTACGTTCCATCGACAAATTCAATTTCGGCGACAACGGCAAAAACCGCAGGGTTGAGCGTTTGCCCGCGCAGCGTTCCATCCCAGCCTATTCTCGGGTCGTTGGGCGGAAAATCCTTCTTGTCGAACACCTTCTCCCCCCAACGATCCATAATCAGGAGGCGCCGGATGATCACTACCTGGCCGGGGTCTGCGAAAACGGTGAAGCGGTCGTTGGCACCATCCCCATTGGGAGAGAAGGCGTTGGGAATATAGACCTTGCGGCGCTTGTCCAGCACCAACTGCACGACATCGGAAGCCCGGCACCCGTTGGTGTCTACCACCGTAGCCTTGACCGTAGCGGATTCCGCCAACTGCCACTCAACAGACAAGCAATCGTTATCCAGGCAAGGGAAAGAATCCACGGGAAGTTCCCAGATGACCTGGCCGATCTCGGCGGGAAGCAGGTTGGTCTCTGCCTGCAGGACAGCGGCCTCTCCCAGCTCCAGTTCCAGTTCGCCGATCAGGCGGACCTGTACGTCGTTGCCTTCTTCCAGAAAGACATCGAGGGCGTATTCGCAGCCAGCAGCATCCTGGACGGCGATGTCGTACGGCCCGGCCTCCAGGTTGAAGAACTGCTGCTGGCTCATGAACGGCCCGCCGTTGAGGCTGAAGAGGAATGGGCTGGTTCCGCCCTGGATTTCAGCCACCGATATGAAGCCGGAACTTTCTCCGAAACATAACGGGCCGACAGCATCGACCTTCAGGCCGGCGAGGTAGTCGTCTGTTTCCAAAACGGAAACGGTGTCCACGCTGCTGCATCCATTGCTGAGGTTGGTCACCGTCAGGAAATACGTGCCTGGAACAGAAGCCGTTGGATACAGGGTTCCGGCCTGGACAAAGCCGCTTTCCGCCTGCCGCCACTCGTACCGGAAACCGGATCCCTGGGAGGAGTTGCTCCCGTCGAGCGCTACCTCCTGGCTCAGGCAGTCAATTTGCTGGTCGTCGCCGGCATCTGCCACCGGCGCTTCGATGTCCTGCCATACCCTCGCCGTATCTGTGGACACACAACCACTGGACTGATCTTCAACGGAAAGGGTATAAAGCCCCGGAGCATCGATCAGCGGGCGCAGCCCCGAGCCACCTTCAAGGATGCGGCCGCCATTGGTACTCCAGGAGAAAACCAGGCTGGGGGAAGCGGAGATGACCCTGCCCGACAACTCCAGGGAAGTAACTGCGCAGGTAAGCTGCCCGTCCGGCCCGGCGTCAACCTGCGGATAGGAATAGTTGGCCGGCACCTCTGCCGTTTCCATGGAGCTGCATCCCGTCAGGGTGTCTATGACCAGCAGGGTATAGCCGCCGGGTTCGCCCACCGACAGGCTCAGCCCGTCTTCATCGAGGAGTTCGTTTGAACTGTTCAGCCACTGGTAAATGATGTGGCTGCCTTCTTCCGACCCCTGCCCGTCGACCACTGCCGTGGGTGTTGAGCAACCCAGGGTGTCCAGAGCTACCAATACGGCCACCGGTTCGTAGCGGTCGTCCGCCACCTGCACGGTCGCTGGGTTTGAGTTGCACTGATAACTGGATTCGGTGACTATTAAAGTGTACAACCCCGGTTCGCCGACCCATGGCATCGGGTCATCGCGGTTGCTGTCATCAATACCGGGCCCACTCCACAGGTAATCCAACCCATCGGCTGGATTGTCGGGGCTGCCCAACTGAACCGGCGCCTCCCGGCAGTCGATGCCCGGAGGAGTGCCGGCCTGGAATTCAGGCAGGATGATCTCGGCAATTTGCACGGAATCGGTAGTCTGGCATCCATTCCCTCCAAAAGCAGTGACGGTATACACTGCCGGCTCGCTGACCGTGAGCTGAGCCGTGCTGTCCCCGGTAGACCAGAGCAGGATTATGCTGTCTGCTGCCACGGCTTGCAGGACGGTGCTTCCGTTTTCACAGAAGGCCGTGTCGCCCTGGATTTCCAGCCCGGGCGCAGGCAGGGCTTCGAGGTCGAACTCCGCCGCCCCCCGGCAACCATTGGCATCGGTTACCGTTATCGCGTAAAGGCCGGTTGTGCTAACGGCGATGGTGTCCGTCTGCTCGCCGGTACTCCATTCTACCTCCTGGTAACTGCCTGCTACAGTGAGGTCCGTCGTAGCTCCTACCCCCAGGCAGATCGGGGTCCCTCCGATAATTTCCGGTTCGGGCAACGGCAGCTCTTCTATTTGTGCCGAAGATGAGCCGACACAGCCCGCCTCATCGGTCACCGTAATGGCATACAGGCCCGCAGCGGCCGCCGTGATGGAAGCAGTGGTGTCGCCGTTTTGCCAGGAATACGTTTCAAAAGTATCTTCTACGTACAATTCGGTGCTGTCGCCGGCACACAACGGATTCCCCAGGATGAGAGGCCGGGGTTCGGGCAGCTCGGCAACCGAAATACCGGCTACCGCCTGGCAGCCATTTTCATTGGTGATGGTAACGGAATAATCGCCGGCCTGGTAAATGGCTGTAACCTTAGTGGTGTCGCCATTCGACCAGGCATAGCTTTCATTGTCTCCGAAAGCGAAGACCTGGGCGCTGTCGCCGGGGCAAAACGCCGTCTCCCCTCCGATGTTGGCCAGAGGAGCGGCAAAAGCATATACCGGCCGGGCGTCGGAAGCGCTGCAGCCATTGTCGTCGGTAACCGTCACGGAATAAACGGCGGCGGAATTGACGGTAATGGAGGCGGCGGTGCTGCCGGTACTCCAGATATAGGAAGCATAGGTTGCGGATAAGCCAAGGCCGGCCGTTTCTCCCGGGCAAAAGCCCGCATCACCGGTTATCGCCGGGGGGATGGTTTCGAAGTTCTCGACCAGCACGGAGGAGGAACCGGGGCAGCCCAGGCTGTCTGTTACGGTTACCGTGTAGTTGCCGGGCTCGCTGACCGTAATAATGTTGCCGGTACCGCCGTTGGACCAGGCCAGGCCCGGCCAGTCGCCCATAACTTCCAGGGCCACTTCCTCGCCGGGGCAAACGGTGCCCCCCCCGGCCACTGCCGGTTGCGGCGCCGGCTGCTGGATGACCCGAACCGTATCCTGGCCGGAACAATTGCCGTCGGAGACTTCCAGGATGTACATGCCGGGAGCGTCAATTTCCCGGACAGGGCCGCTGGTGCCATCGTCCCACAGGTAATAATTGAAACTGGTATCCGCCTCCAGGACTACGGTGCCGCCTTCACACAGAATGGTATCCTCCTGCAAACCGGGGTCGGGCAAAGGCAGGACCAGCAGGCCCGCCCAGGCGGTATCCCGGCAGCCGAAAATATTGGAAACCACCACGTTGTAGAGGCCGGTTTCCGTCGCCTGGAGCTGAGCGCCGGTGGTGCCGTCCGACCAGAGGTAACCGGCATGGTTTCCGGCATCGAGGACGGCCGTGGCCCCTTCGCAAATCTCCATCGGGCCGTCGATGGACGCCTGGGGCGCAGGAACGTCGTTCACCAGGATATTGGCAGTGCCCCGGCACCCTGCCGCGTCCGTTACCGTAAGGGTATAAAAGCCAGGCAGCGTCACCAGCGAAGAAGCGGTAGTATCCCCGTTCGACCACTGGTAATTGATATAGGGTTCGTTTACCGACAAAAGGGTCGAATCCCCCGGACAAAGGCTAAGGCCGCCATCGATCTGGGGAGAAGGAACCTCGTTTTCAACGACCTCTACTGAATCCCGGGCGATACAGCCAACCGAATCGGTGGCAACCACCTCGTACATGCCCGGTTCATCGATCAGGATGGAAGCGGTGTTCCCGCCGTTATTCCAGAGATAGATATAGTTGCCGGTGCCGGCGTTCAGGGTCAGCTCGCCGTCCTCACAAAGGATCATGGAATCCGAAAGGGCGACCGACGGCAGAGGCTGCACCCGGACCGCCAGGGTATCGGCGCCTTCGCATCCCAGGGTATTGGTGACCGTGACGATGAAGACCCCGCTCTCCTCCACCGGGATAGTGCTTTCGGTAGCGCCGTTCGACCACAGGTAGGAATTGTATCCGCCGCCGGCGTCAAGCACGGCCGTTTGTCCCTCGCAGATCAGGCTGTCGCCGTTTACCTCCACCGGCGTTGGGCCCAGTTCTTCGACCAGAAAAGCGTAATTGCCGACACATCCGTTGCTGTCGGCCACTGCCACGCTGTATTCTCCCGTGCTGTCAAAAGTCTCGGTGAGCTGAGTCCCTCCGGTCGACCAGATAATGCTGGCGTATCCGTCGTCCTCTATTTCCAGCGTCGTGGAGGTATCCTTGCAGAAGATCAGGCCGCCGACAACATTGGGCTCGGGGATGGGGTTGGCCGATACGTCGATATCCTGGCTGTTGCTACAGCCGTTAAAACCGGTAACGGTTACGCTGTAGGTGCCGGGCGCCGACACTTCTATGCTCTGTTCCGCCGAGATGGTCGACCAGTTATAGGAAGCAAACCCGGGGCCAGCGTCGATAATCAGGCTTTCGTTCTCGCAAAATTCCAGGGCAGCCGAAACGGGGATTTCCGGCAGGCTGAGCAATTCCACCGCCAGAGTATCCGCCGCGCGGCATCCCTGGGCGTTGGTTACGGTAACGATATAGTCGCCGCCCGCATTGATGAACAGTTGCGGCCGGGTGGAGTTGTCCTGCCACTGATAACCGGTAAACTGGCCGCCGCCAACGGTAAGGACAGTAGCGGTGCCTTCGCAAATCGTGGCGGGCCCGGAGATGGAGGGCTGCGGGTTGGCGTAAGCGGCCACCTCTACGGTGGCGCTGCCGGAACAGCCGTTGATATCGGTGACCGTTACGGCATAAGTCCCGGCGGAATCAATGTTGAGTTCCGGACCTGTGCTTCCGTCCATCCATTGATAGGAAAAGTAGCCGCCAGCCTCCAATGTGCCGGAGGCTCCCGGGCAGAGGCCGGCCGGCCCGCCGATCTGAGGCTGGGGAGGCGTCGACTCTTCCACCTCCAGGCTGGCCGTGGCGGTGCAGCCCAGGGCGTCGGTTACTTCGACGGCGTAACTGCCGCCGGTTGAGGCAGGAACTACCGGCCCCACGGCATTGTTTTGCCACTGGTAGGAGACAAAACCGGGTGAGGCCTGGATAAAGATGGTGTCGCCTGTACAAAGCACGGAATTGCCCAGGATGTTCAGGTTCACGTCAAGGGCCGGCAATTCCACCAGATTGAAGGTATCGGCGGCGGAACACCCTTCCGCGTTGGTCACCGTGACGCTGTATACGCCGGAGGAATCAGCAAGGATAGAAGAAGAGGCCGGCCCGGTAGACCATTGGTAAGAAGCGAAGCCAGTATTGAGTTCCAGGGTAGTGCCGGAACCGAAACAGATGGTATCTGCCCCAAGGATTTCGGGGTCGGCGGCAGGCAGTGCGCTGACCTCCAGGGTGTCGGTTCCGCGGCAGCCGAATTCGTCCCAGACCTGGATGGAATAAATCCCCGGCTGGGAGACATTGACCTGGGGAGAGAACCTCCCGTCTGACCAAAGGTAAGCCGAATAGATGGAGAATACGCTAAGCGTAGCTTCTTCTCCCGGGCACAGGCCGGCCGGGCCGTCGATCCCGGGGTCGGGCGGGGCCACCTCGATGACGGTGGTATTCCCGGTTGCAGCACAACCGTTGGCATCCACCACCGCCACGGAATAATTGCCGGCCTGGCTGACCGGCAGGAACCTGCCGACGGCGCCGTTCTGCCAATTGTAGGACGCAAAACCGGGGCCGGCGTCCAGGAGGACGGTATCCCGGCTGCAAAAGAAAGTGTCTGCCGGAATGGCGACCTGCGGCCGGGGAAACTCCAGGACGTCCACCTCCTTGGCGATGGCGCAGTTATTGCCCGCCGCCGTAACCGTCACGGAATATAACCCGCCGGTAGTGACGACGATGCTTTCGGCGGTGCTGTTGCTGGACCACCGGTAGCTTTCAAAACCGGGGCTGGCGGCCAGGGTGACGCTATCGCCGGCGCAGAAGGAGGTAGGCCCGCTGATGATAAAAACAGGGGTGGCCAGCACCTCCAGCCGCAGCGTATCGAAGTGTATGCAGTCTCCGCTTTCGACCTGTAGGTAATATTCGATGTTGCCGGCGAATCCGTCCGGGAAGGTAACGGTAGGCTGCGGGATATTCGGGTTATCGAGGAAAGCTTCGGCCCCGTTGGAAGCAGTCCAGGTATACGTTTCGTAGCCGGTGGCGAAAGTAGCGCTGCCGATAAGCTGGAAGGGGACGTCCCCGCTGCATACGGTGCTGTCACGGCCGGCATCTGCCACCATTTGGTCGCAGTTGGGGTTGACGCCGCAATCGAGGTAGGGGGCGGCGCTGCCGCCGAAGGAGATATTGAACCCGCTGGAGAGGCTGGCGTCGTCAAAAAATTCGTTGACGTAAAGGTAGAAGCCTTGCCCCGGGTATACGGCCAGCGGGGCCAGGTATCCGTTGCCGAAGGGCCCTTCGCTGACATCGAGTTCTCCGTTGCCCAGGCCGGTCAGGGGGCAGAAGCCACAGCTGAACTGATTATTGGAAAAGACCCAGGCGTAGCTGCAGCGGACGGGGCTGCCCAGGCTGTCGCAGGGCGTATCGGCGGCATACAAAGAGAAGTCATAATCGATTTCTCCGTCCTGAACCGGATCGATGGTGAATTCAATGATGCTGCTGTCGGGCATGTCGGAGCGAAAGCTGAAATAGAGCCATACGCTTTCCGATTCTCCCGTCAGCTGGCAATCCCCTTGTTGGTTGTCGGGGTCGTTGAAGTCGGGCGTACCCGGCCCCCCTTGCAGGGTAATGAGCTGGTCGCTGCACACGACGATGGCTCCTGCGCAATCCGCGGTGATTTGTGCCTCCACGATATATGGCAAAAACAGGGCCAAAAACAGTAAACGGCTTTTGAGTTTCCTGCACCTCATTTCGATAGTTTTTTCTATTCCGGCCAAGCGGCTTTTGATGCCAGCACGACAAATCGCTATGCATCATGGGATTACGATTTGGACTATGTTCAGGGTGCGATCAACGGGCAGAAGCCGGTTGGGCTTCTCCTTTAAAACTGGGGGAGAAGAGCTTTTTAAGATTCCGAGGGGGAGCGATCCTGGCTACAAATATACGAAACAAAGATAATTTTTTATTTGATAAATCTGATACGAGTGGTTTGTTAACTCGAAGTTTCCCGGCTTTTTCTTAGTGTTGGGAACAGAAAATGTTGAAAATCAGATAGCGTGTTTGTTTATTGGCTACCCGCCTGCCATTGGACAGAAGGTTCGGGAGCGACATACGGTGTAGGGCAGCGGCTGTCACAGGCGGGAAGCCCACCACCTCGGCACTAAATTTTCATTGCTCTTCGGATGTAAGACCCGCTGAACGGGTAAGGCGCTGCTTTAATATCCTTTAATTCGGGAAAAACCCAGACCACTGGACATTTTGGGGGCTACTTGTGTAAAGGTGTGAAAGTGTAAAGGTGTAAATGATTGGGAGCCAATTTCTTTTACACCTTTACACGCTTACACTTTTAAACGGACCAGAAAATGTCTAGTGGTGTGGGAAAAACCTTGCGCTTACACCATGTACTTAAAGCCCGGCCTCACACCAGCCCCCGGCGTTTCATTTCGGTTTGCACCAGTTGAAATTCGCGGCTCATATCGCCGGTAACCGAACTATTCTCCTGGGCCCGGCGGATCAGGTAGGGCACCACTTCGCGCACCGGGCCATAAGGCACGTATTTGGCGACGTTGAAGCCTTCACGGGCCAGGTTGAAGGTGATATTGTCGCTCATCCCGTACAGCTGGCAGAAGTTGAGGTGGGGATGGTTGCGCGGCAGTCCTTTCCGGCGGATCAGTTCTGCCTGCAGCAGGTTGCTTTCCTGGTTATGAGAAGCGTTACAGGAAGCGATGTATTCGCAATTGTCGACACAAAAACGCAGGGCCATGTCGTAGGCGTCGTCGGTTGCTGCCTTGTTGGGGTGGATGGGCGAGGGATAGCCCATCTTCCCGGCCCGTTCCCGTTCTTTTTCCATGTAGGCGCCCCGCACCAGCTTGGCGCCGAGCAGGTATCCTCCATTGCGGGATTGGTTGAAAGAATCGATCAGGAACTGGAGGCGGTCCTTGCGGTAGAGTTGGAACGTATTGTACACTACCACCTTGTCCCGGTTGTAGCGCCGCATCATGATGGTTACCAGATGGTCGATACTGTCCTGTATCCAGCTTTCCTCCGCATCAAAAAAGACGCTGACGCCCCGGCGGGCGGCGACGTGGCAGATGGAGTCCAGGCGTTTGAGTACGCTCTTGTATTCCTTTCTGCTCTCTTTGGTAAAGGACTCCCCCTGCTGTATGGCTTCCAGCAGCCCGAAACGCGCCATTCCGGTGATCTTGGTGCTCACCACCGGAATGTGTTCCGAACGGGAAGCAAATTCGATGCCCCGGATCGTCTCGTTCATCGTATGGTTAAAATCTTCCTCCTTTTCCTTGGCCTCCGCACCGTAATCGAGGATGGTGAGGCACCCCTGGCCCGCCAGCTTGTCGATCGTCTTCTGGCACTCCAGCAGCGTGGTGCCGCCGCAGAACTGTTCGAAAATAGTGCGTTTCACTACCGACTCGACAAAGGGCAGGTGCAGGCGGATAGCAGCCAGCCCCAGGCGGGAACCGATGCCCACCAGCCAGTGTTTGTTCATGAGCCCGAAAAGCCAGGCGGCCTTTTTAAGCTCCGCATCCGACAGCACGGCAAAGGCGGCCTCCGTATTGGAGAAATCCACCACTGCCTGCTCTCTTCCTTCTTTGATCGCTAACACCATCTCTCGGAGTTTTTTTATATCCTTAATTACGGGTTTTCCTATTTCTTTCATCTGCAGGCCTGGGTTTTTGAAAGCATGTGGAAATAATTGACGCAAAATAAGTCAGGAATTCCAAATTTCCCAAGCTTTTTCTGCCTGCAGGTGGAGCATCTGCAAACCGTTCCGGGCGGCGGCGCCCCGCCGTTTCCCCCGGGCCATAAAGGCGGTTTCCCCTGGATTGTAAACCAGGTCGAACAATAGATGCTTCGGGCCTAAGTGTTGAAAGGGAATATCAGGACAGGTCTCTACTTTGGGCGACATGCCCAAAGGGGTAGTATTGACGATTAAACGAAAATCCTGCATCAGGGTTTCATTTAATTCCTGATAAATGAGCTGCCCCGGAGCCTCCCGGCGGGATACCATCCGGTATGGAATGCCCATCCTGGCCAGTACGTACACCACCGCTTTTGCCGCCCCGCCGGTGCCCAGCACCAATGCCTGCAGGCCGGCAGCGGCATTGCTCTCCTCCAGGAACAGCCGCAGCGACTGTTCAAAGCCATAAACGTCGGTATTGTACCCGGTGAGCTTCCCCTCCCTGATCTTAATGGTATTGACTGCCCCTACCGCCGCAGCGCCTTCGCTCAGTTCGTCCAGGTAAGCCATCACCTGTTGTTTGTAAGGAATCGTGACGTTGAGGCCCTTCAGGTTGGGATGGGCGGCGAGCAGGGCCGGCAATTCGCCGATGTCTTCCAATGGAAATAACTCGTAATGGTGGCCGCTCATTTTCTCCTGCCGGAACTTCTCGTTGAAGTACCGCCTGGAAAAGGAGTGAGACAGGGGGTAGCCGATCAGGCCGTAGAGGTGGGAAGGCATGGTTTGTGTAAGTGTGTAAGTGTGTAAGTGTGTAAGTGTGTAAGTGTGTAAGTGTGTAAGTGTGTAAGTGTGTAAATGTGTAAGTGTGTAAATGTGTAAGTGTGTAAATGTGTAAATGTGTAAATGTACGGTAAATTTAGGGGGCATCCGCCTAAGGACCTCGGCGTGAGCTCGGTCGAACGCTGGACGGGTTGCCAGTTGCTTGTTGTCGGTTGCTCCCAAGCATTGGCCGCCGACTATTGGCTGCGTTACCAAACTTTTACACATTTACACGTTAGCACTTTTACACCTGCTCCCCCTCCCCCTCCCGCTGGTCCATCCGCTCCAGCAGGAAGACGATGGCCAGGCCCAGGGCCATAGCCAGCAGGGCGGCCAGGAGGTAGGACTCGCCAACTTCGGCGGCGAACTGCCCGGGAGTGAGGTTCACCTCCTTGATCACCTTGTCGACGATCATGCCGTTCTCGATATCTACCAGCTTGCCGGATTCGTCGATGCCCAGCACGGGTTTGCGCCAGGGCCAGATTTTGTTCAGGGAACCCAGCATGAAGCCGGTGAGGGTAGCCAGGGTAGGATTGTGATAGTGTTTAAAGGTCCAGGACAAGACCCGGGAGAACGTCCCCAGGCCGATGAGGCAGCCGGTGCCGAAGACCCCCAGGATGAGCAGCTTGTCGGGGTCCAGCGTTTTCAGCGCTTCTTTCACGGTGGGGATGATGATGGTGTACATGCCCATCAGCAGCAGCATGAAGCTGCCCGAGATGCCGGGCAGGATGAGGGCCGATATAGCAATGATGCCGGCGATGAAGACGGCCGTCAGTGCCGTGCTGCCCTCCGCCGGCGTGGCGATGGTGATCAGGTAGGCCAGGATGGTGCCGGCTACCAGGGCCAGGATTTCCGTGATCGTCCAGCGTTGGACCTGCCGGCCGATGTACACTGCCGAGGCGATGATGAGGCCAAAGAAGAAGGCCCACAACGGAATAGGATAATGCTCCAGCAAATGGGTGATGAAAAAGACGCCAAAGATAATGCCGGCGGCCATGCCGGTGAGCAGGGATACCAGGAACGTGCCGTTGGCCTTGCTCCAGGCGGCGCCCAGCCCGTCGCGGCGCAGGCTTACCCACACCTCCGGGCCGAGGATGTTCTTGATCGTCTCCAGCAGGGTTTCGTATATGCCGGTGATGAAAGCGATCGTGCCGCCGGAAACGCCGGGGATGACTTCTGCGATGCCCATGGCCATCCCCTTCAGGGCCAGGGCCAGTTTTCCACTCCATTTTTCCATGGGCGCAAAGCTAAGCAATTGCGGGGGGGAAAGGGGGAATTGGGAGGGGAAAAATTCTGCCAAAAGGGGGGAGGCATTTCTACTCCCGCACGCACCGGCACGAAAAATACTTCCCCTTATCCGCTGTTACCCGGGACAGCCGTTTCTCGCCGGCTTCAAAAACATAAACCAGCACTTCGCCGGAGCTCTGGTCCCGGATGCTGGTCCAGTAGTAGCCGGTTGTTTCCATGCCGGAGAAGGCGCTGCCGTCGTACTGGCCGCCCAGAGCGGCCTTAAAACCAGACTTGCCGCCTTTCAGCAGGCTTTGGTAAGCCTCTTCGCCGGCGCCCTGGCCCCGGTTTTTAGAATAAGAGAAAGCGGTGCCGAAATCCTTCGCCATCGCCCACCAGTCGCCGTCAGTTGGCAGGCGCCAGCCTTCGGGGCAGACCTGGAGCGCTTCGTCCCAGGTGTACAGCCGGCCGTTTTTCTCACACAGGGAGTCCTGCTCGTTGTAACACCGGCCCGCCCCCTGGTAATTCAGGTTTTGCGCCATCCACAGCTGATCGTTAAGCGTGGCGGTGCGGTAGAGGGCCGAATCGCGGGGGTCCATAAAAAAGCGTTGCAGGGCTTCTTCCGCTTCCCTGGCGTATTTGCCGCCGGGGTATTCCTGCAGGTATTTGCGGTATAACTTGCCACGGTCCATTTTCTGAACCTGTTCCCAGGTGGCCTGCTCGGCCTGCTCCTTAATGGCGATGTTCTTTTTGGCGTCTTCGGCAAACTTGCCGTCGGGATAGGCCTCCAGGTAAGCCTGGTAGGCAGGGATGGTATTCTTGCCCAGGGCGGCCTCATACTGCTGCCGCTCTTGCTGGTCGGCTACAGAGCTGGCGTCCAGCCGGTTGCCGCCGCGGTCGATGCTGAAGGCCTGCCCGCCCAGTTCCACCCGGGCTACGCCTTTGTTGTCGAATTGCGAAGCTTTGTCGTACTGGATTGGAATGACCGGGCTGCCCAGCTTGTTGATCCAGCCATACTTGCCGTCCCGCTTCACCAGGGCCATCTCCTTGACAAAAGGATTGACCGCTTCGTACTGCGGCAGGATGATCGATTTGGTCATGGAGTTGTAAAAGCCCCAGTATTCGTCTTTCTGGATTGCCCAGTAATCGCCGTATTCCTCGGATTTGAGGACGCGGTCGTAGACCAGCTTGTTGCTGGCTTTTTTGCTGCCGTTAAAAACCCAGGCGAAGATGCCGATCACTACCGCCAGGGCAAGCAGCCCTCCGCCGACGAGATATCCCCGGGGCAGGCGGACGGTGTCGGCCATATCCACGCTTTCGGCGGCCGGAGCGCTGCCCATCACGAAAGGCGTTTCCCCTTTGCGCAGGGCTTCGATGCCGCTTTTGGCTGCCGCCACGTATTTTCCTTCGGGGTATTTTTCCAGATAGCTCTGGTAGCCGTAAATCTCATTGACCCGCAAGGCTTCGGCCCATTCCTGTTCTTCCTTGATGGTCTTCATCCTCGAACCGGCCTCGATGTCGTGCCGCCCTTTGGGGAATTTTTCCAGGTAGGCTTCGTAGGCGCCTGTCGTATCTTTTCCGACGGCGATGGCCCAGGCGGCTTCGTCGTTGAGTTCGAGCAGCTTCTCCTTCGCTTCGCGCATATACTTGCCTTCCGGGTAAAGCGCCAGGTAGTTCTCGAAAGCGGCGATGGAATTTTCCGCTTCGGCGGCAGCCCAGTCGCGGGCGTCGTCAAATCTGAGGCGGAAAACGAACTGGCCGCCCTCGTGGCCCACGTCGAACAGCGGGTTGCCCTCGGGGAGCTGCCGGTAGTGGGAGCGGGTCTGCATGATGACCTCGTTGATCAGCCGGCCGACGTTCAGTTCTGAAGTATTGGACTGCTTCAGCTGCCGCAGGATGCTTTGGGCGAAGGGGCTGTTCTCGCCGGGCTTGCCGTCGTACACTTCTTCGTCGTGGCGCCCGGAGCAGAGGGCCCAGCGGGAGGAGCGGCTGTCCAGGTCGGCGATGGCCTCGTTGGTGCTGCGCATCTTGCCCTCGACGAAGAGAGAGCCGGAAAAGCAGGAATCGGAAATGAGAAAAGTATGAAATGCGGGAATATCCTCTATATAGCCTTTAACCACCGTATTGGGAATGTAATCGGGCGGAGAGCCGGGGCTGGCCCCTACCGGTATCCAGAAGCCCTTGCCGGTCTTTTCGTTGAGGTGGCCATGGCCGGAGTAATAGATGACCAGGTCATTCTCTCCGGTGAGGGTATTGACCATATTCTCCAGGGCGTTGATGATGCCTTCCCGGCTGGCCTGCTCGTCGAGCAGCAATACCATATTATCCGGGTCGAACTGATATTGCTCCTGCAGGATGCCTGCGATATCCTTAACGTCTTTGACCGCATTCGACAGCTTGGGGAAATGTTGGTACGCATCGATGCCGATACCCAGGAAGTGCGCTTTCCGGACTTTCCGGATGTGGGAAGTTACTTCGCCGAGGTCGATGCCTCGGGTCTTGCCGCTTTCGTCTGCCATGGTTTTGGGTTTTGGTTTTAGGGGGATGATTTGTTTTGCCTCTCCAAATTTAAGGAAAAAGGGGATGGGAAAAAAGCCTGCTCGTATATTTGGAGGAATGAGTGAGGGCGACATCGGTAAGGCTGGAAAAGAGTTGAGATATTGGACATGACAAGGATATTTTCTAAGAAAATATTGAAATATTTGACCTGATGAGCAGGTATACCCGAATGCCCTGAAATTGATCAAACAGGCGTGACTAAAACCTATTCATTCTCGTGTGTTCTACCCTTCGCCTCCCCCCCTGCCGCCTGCCGCTCCAATTCCTCCAACTCCTGCCGCTCTGCTACTGTAGGCTCATACGTTCCGAAGGCAGGCAAAGGCGGCTGCCCGGCGTCCACCCAGGCAGTATACCAGCTGCTGCCAATGGCGTGGACGGAGGCCTGCATTCGCCGCTCCACCATGCCGGACATGCGCTGGTGGTAGGCCGCAGCGTAATCCCGGCATTGGGTGCGGATGGTCCGCCCCAGGCGTTCTTCGTAGCAGTATTGTTTGTCTTCCGGAAAGGATTCGCTGAGCTCCCGTTCGATCAGCAGGACGCTGTCCAGCAGTTGGTGGCTGGCCAGGACGGCATCCCAGAAATACGTTTTGGGGTCGTCGATGTATTCTGCCCGCCCGACAAAAAAGTCGTACTCTTTATCGGCAAACAATTCCGGCAGGCGGCTCTCCCAGAAGGCGTGGATGCCAACCTGGTTAGTGAGCTGGCCGTTGTAGTTCTCAGTGGTGTGCAGGGGCACGTGGGCATCGCCGATGTAATGCCCCATCTCGGCCGCCAGGCGCAGGATGCGGCCCGGCGCCCGCTGGCGGAAGGCCTCCGTCAGCCGGTGCTGCATCTGCAGCAGGTGATAGGGCACGATGCCGTATTCCGAAAAATGGTCCACAGCATAGGCGGAGCGGCAGTCGAGGGCACCGGCTTCCAGGCCAAATAAAGCGCCCAGAGCATCGCAGTCTACGATCCAAGCATCCTCGTAATATTGTGGTTTGATGTATGCCTCGAAGAAGTCCCGGTAAGCGGTAGCATAAGGGGCTGAAAGCGCCGCGCCGTGATAATCCAGCCGGATAAAAACCTGCTCCTGCACCGTATCCCGCGCCAGCCGCAGGGTGTCGCCCGCCGCAGTCAGCACCCCAACCTCCGTGAATTTCATGAGCGCTTCCGTCCAGTCGCGGGGCACTTCCGGAAAGGGATACGCTCCCCAGTGGTCGATGTCGATGTAGTGGCGGACAGCCTCGTGCTTCGTCGCGTAGCGCCGCTTGTCGGGATCGACGGCGTGCTCGGTGATGAACTCAATATTTTTTTTAAAAAAGCCGATCATTTCCGGCGGCAGGGTGAAAACGGCCATTCGGTTGATGCGGCGGTGGCCAAAGAAACCCCAGCGCTCAGAGGCGGTGGCGCTGAGGAGTAGCGTGGCAATAACCATACTGTAAAAAAGGACGGCTTTATTCATGTGCCTGAAAATACGAAGAACTTACAATTATGGGAACCGGAACCGCAAAACGCTGCCGGGTTTATCCAGGCAGAGCCAACCCGAAACCCGGCAGGTTGAATTATCCGAATAAACGAAAATGATCAGTTTTTCAGTTCAACAAATTCTTATCCTCAAAGAAAGAGCCGTACCCCCAGAACAGCTTTTCCAGCACGATCTGCTGGGCCAGCAGGAAGTCCACTCCGTTCAGGTCGGCGAAGTACCGTTCGATATTGCTGTCGTAGCGGACGTATTCGCCGGTCTTGGCATCCTGGGAAATGGTGCTTTCTTTGATGATAGGATGAAGCTTCACCTGCGTGGTGTCGCCCTGCTTGTTGACCAGCGTAATGATGCTGAACGGCACCAGTTGGGAGATCGAATCCCGGCCGGGGTAGTTGTTGCGGAACGCCTCGCCGCCGACGCTTTCGAAACCGGACAGAAACGCTTCAGCGCTGCCCTTGCGGAAGGGCCGGCGGATTTCCGGAGTGATGTCGTAGAAGGGGCGGATCTCGTAGCCGCCGGGCGTATTTTCCAGGATGAAGGACTGGTTGCGTTGTTTGGGATACTCGATGGAGACCGACTGGATGTTTTCCACCTCTTCTTCGAAAAGGGTTTTATCTCTCCATTCGTCGCCGTAACGGCGGAAGCGGACGCTCAGGTTGCCTTCCCAGGCCGGCAGGTGTACCACGTACGGTTGCTCGGCGCCGTCCATGATCATATAAGTCCCCCGCTCATCGGAGGTCGATCCTCCGACGTAGTAGGCTTTGATGAGTTCGCCGTCCCGGCCGTACAATTCTACTTTCATGCTTTCGGTGGCCAGGGCCTCCACCATAGAAGGCACTGCTGCCTCAGGCGGCTTATATTTGACCTGCACCCGCTTGATGGCGTCCAGCAGGGGCAGCATCACGGAAGGGCGGGCCTTGTATTTCCCGTTGTACAGCCAGTATCCGTCGCGGCGTTCCAGGGTGGTGCGCTCCCCTCCCCGGTCGGCAATGAAGATTTTATGCACCTGCCCGATGTCCTTGACGGCAAAGGCGCGGTCGGCGCCGGCCAGCGTCGTTTTCTCATCCTCTCCCTGGGTGAGGTACCAGAGTACGCCCCCGCCAAGCAGGAGGAAGGCGATCAGCAATATTAGTGTGCGATTCATTTTTTCGTCTTTTTAGTTTTCATATTACTACTTTGTCTTTTCAGGGTGTCCATCCAACAATATAACAATATAGCCATTCAACAATATAGCCATGCCAGCCCATTCCCTCCTTCCCTTACCTTGCAAACCTCCTCCTCCGCACCCAGTTGTATAACAGTCCGAAAGCCAGCAAAAAGGCCAGAGGCAGGCCGATGTTGAACAGCTGCCAGAAGGCAGTTTCCCGTTTGGCCCTGACCGTATCCAGCAGGCGCAGCCGCACCTCCTTGCCCCGGGCTTCGATGACGCCCTTGTCGTCCAGCAGGTATTCCAGGGCGTTTAGCAGCAGGTCTTTGTTGGCAAAGAGATAACGGTCGAATTCGTTATAGCCCAGGGGGCTGATGGACTGGTTCTGCGGGTTTATCTTGTTCCTGGCTACGTCTCCGTCCGAGACGACGATCATCTTGGTGGGCGCGCTTTGTGGTTTGAACTCCATGCCCAGTTGGGCCAGGCCATCCAGCATGCTTTCCGTCACCCGGTTTTCATACATGGACGGGAAAACGCCCTCCAGGGCCAGGGCCAGCACCCGGGGTTCCTGGTTGAACTTGTCGGGGTCCAGGTCATAGCGCAGGAATTCGAAGTTCATCTCCACGGGGATCAGCTGCACCCGGGTATTGGGGGAAGACTGGAGCAGGACGTCCTTTTCCACTCTGGTTTTTGTCTGTACGTTCGTGTCTATGGAACTGGCGTACAGCAAATTGACGACGCCCAGGCTCTTCACCACCGGATGGTTGGACTGCGGGGCGACGGCCAGGTGATAGGGATAGCGGAAGTAGTCGAACTGCGGAGCGTTGCCCACCATCCCGGTGGCCAGGGGTATGGTGGAACACTGCATGTCCAGCACCAGGTCGGGCTGTATCCGGACGCCGTATTTGAACAGCAGGTCGTCGAGGTTGAGGTTGTACTCGTTCGGATAGTAGCTCTTCCGGCCCCGCAGGCTGTCCAGGCTGACGGCCACCTTATCCAGCAGCCAGAGCACCTTGCCGCCGTTCATCATGTACTGGTCGAGCTTGAACTTGTTCTTTTCCGGGAAAGGCCTGGTTGGTTTGGCGACCACGACGGCAGCGGCTTCCTGTCCGATGCTGACCACGCTGTCGAGGTTCACCCGCCCCGTTTCATAAAACTCGCGCAGGGATTTCTCCAGGTCGGCGGTCTCCATGGGGCTCAGTTCTCCCTGCCCGCTGGTGAACACGATACTGGGTTTGCGGGCCAGTTGCAGCTTTTGGATGGCGTTGGCCAGCTTGTACTCCAGCAGGCCCACCGAATTGTTGAGGGTGACTTCCGGCGGCACGCCCGGCACCTCGTTCTCGAGAAGGTTGACGATGAATTCCCGGTTTTTGTAATAAATTATGGCGTATGGGTAGATCAGTTTCTCGGAAGTCCCTTCTACCCCTTTGACCCGCAGGTTGACCGGATTGATACCGTCTTTGGACAGCTGCTCCCGGCGTTGGTTGACCTCTTCCGTCGTTCCGGTGGCCGGGTCGTCAAACTCGTATTCGACGTAGCCGGAGGCAGACCGGAAATCATCCAGCACATCGCGGGTGGCCGATTGCAGGCGCTTGAAGCCCGCCGGAAAATCCCCTTCCAGCAATATCCGGATAAAAACCACGTCGTCCAGGCCCTCCAGCAGGTTGCGGGTGGCGCCGGTCAGCGTATACCTTTTCTCCTCGGTCATATCCAGATACCCGTACAGGGCCGTGCCGTTGATGCGGGCATTGGCCAGGATGTTCAGGAACAACAACACACCGGCGAACAGCAGCAGCTGGACCAGGGATTGCGCTTTGCGGTTGTTTTTATGTTTTGGCTCTTTCATTGCTTTCATTGTGTAAACGTGTAAACGTGTAAACGTGTAAATGAGTGTTCAGCCGTACTTTTACACTTTTACACCTACGCACATTTACACATTCCTGCCTCACCACTTCCTCCGCTCCAGCGACACCATCGTCATCATGATGAACAGGGCGATAACAGAGATAAAGTACACGATATCCCGGGTGTCGGCCAGGCCCCGGCTTATCGAGTTATAGTGATAATCAATGCCGAACATCTGCACCACGTCATCCATCTTGCCGGCGAATACCGGCAGGCGGCTCAGGAAGTCGAACCCCCAGTACAGGAAGAAGCACAGAAAAGCCGCCAGGAGGAAGGCGACGATCTGGTTGCCGGAGAGGGAGGATGCGAACAAGCCGATGGCGGCAAAAGCGCCGGCCAGGAAGAACAAGCCGATATAGGATCCCAGTATGGCACCCGAATCGAGGTTGCCGGGCGGGGAACCCAGTTGATATACCGTGTAATAATACAGCCCGGTAGGCAGCAGGGCAAAGGCCAGGAGCAACAGGCTGGCCAGGTACTTTCCCATAATGATCTGCAGGCTGGTGACCGGGCGCGTGGCCAGCAGCTCGATGGTGCCGGCCTGCTGCTCTTCGGCGAACGACCGCATGGTAATGGCCGGAATGAGGAAGACAAATATCATGGGGCCGATCTCAAAGAGCTGGTCGAGCGTGGCGTAATTGAAATTCAACAGGCTCGTATCCGGAAATACGAACATCACCAGGCCCAGGGTCATCAGGAATACGCCGATGACGATGTACCCGATCAGGGAGCTGAAGAATGAATTGACCTCTTTCAGGAATATGCTTAGCATTTTTTTTCGCTTTTCGCGGTTTTACCCGGCCGAGGCATGAGGACGGGCGCTTTTCGCTTTTCGCTATTCGCTATTTGCTATTCGCGGTTCGCGGCTGACTTCGTTAGCGAAATCCGAATACCGAACCACCGAACGGCTGCTTTCCCGGGCTCCTACCGCACCGGCACATAGGCCGGGTTGCGGTCGTCGTAGATGAGCAGGCACTTGTACAGCTTTTCTTTCAGCTCATCTTCCGGCAGGTCAGCGACGGTACGCCACAGCTGGGGGTCGTCCGCTATCCAGGCCAGGAAAGCCTCTTTATTAAAGGTGCTTTTGCGCCCATCTTCAAAGTGTAGCATTTTCTCCCGCGTTACGGCCTCTTTCCTTGCGACGGCGCCTTTCCGGAAGGGCCGGCCGGTCAGGGGGTTGTAAGCGGCAATCTCAATCATTTTCGTTTCTTCCACATCGTAGGCGTAATAACAGATACGCCCCCGCACGCGCAGGCCGGCAAAGGCCATGGCCTGCTTATCGGTGGCGGTATCCGGCAGGCGGATAAAAGGCGTTCCCTCCAGGCAAATGCCCCAGATGGAATCCGGCGCCAGCGGCTGTCCATCCTTTCTTCGGATGTACTCGGCCTGTGCCAGGAAGGCCTGCTGGCTGGTGACGAGCTGCGCTTCCACTTCTTCCCAGCTCAGGGCGGGCCGGTTGGCCCGAAACTCCCCGAAGGCCAGATAAACGCCATCGGCGAATTCGAAGTTTTTGGTGACCCGGGCACTGTCGGCCTGCGCCGCTCCAGGGACAGCGGCCAGCAGAAGGGGCAGGCACAGGCAAAAGCGCAGCTTCATAATGGCAATCACTACTTAATTCGTCAGTTTTTGGAAAACCTCGTCGATTTCATAGACTTCCTTGTGCAATTCCAGCAACTTATTATGGTGTTCCACGGCAAAATCAAACAAAGCGGGCCGCAGGTCCGCCTCCGGTTCCGAGATAAGCTGGAAGCGGTTTTTGCCCAGGTCGCGCAGTTCGCGAAGCCGGGGCAGGGCCGAGAGCGCTTTGCGCGGCGGCTCTTTCTGGAATTCTACCGTCACTACAGATTCGGCGGCAATGCGGCGCTGCAGTTCTTCTATAGAATCGTTGGCGACGATCTTTCCCCGGTTGATGATCAGCACCCGGTCACAAATGGCTTTGACCTCCTGCATGATATGGGTGGAAAAGATGACGGCCTTTTCCTGCCCCAGCTGCTTGATCAGCTTCCGGATGTCCGCCAGTTGGTTGGGGTCCAGCCCGGAAGTAGGTTCGTCGAGAATGAGCACGTCCGGGTTATGCAGCATGGCCTGGGCCAGCCCGACGCGCTGCCGGTACCCTTTGGAGAGGGCGCCGATCACTTTGTGCTGCTCGCGTTCCAGGCCGGTCACTTCGATCATTTCCCCGACTCGGCGCCGGGCGTCCTTCAGTTGGTGGAGGCCGGCGATAAAGCCCAGGTATTCCCGCACATACATGTCTTTGTAGAGGGGGTTGTGCTCCGGCAGGTAACCGATCCGGCGACGGGCTTCCATGGGCTGTTTTACCACGTCGAAGCCACAAACAGCGGCCACCCCCTCGTCCGGAGGGATAAAAGTGGTGATGACCTTCATGGTGGTGGTTTTCCCGGCACCGTTGGGGCCGAGGAAGCCCAGCACCTCGCCCGGCCGGGCTTCGAATGAGATGTCATCCACCGCTCTTTGAGAGCCATAAATTTTGGTCAGGTTCTGTACTGTTACCGACATGGCATGCCTGTTTAAAGCCCCGCAAAACTACTAAATTTAATACAACTCGCCACCAGCCGGGCCAGCCGGTTGAAAATCCATTTGCCGTTCATCGGGCAAACCGGGTGTTTTACTAACGCCGGGGGCTCATTCACTGCTCAAAAGGCAGTTCTTAAAGTTATGTTAAGGAGGAGGCGCAGGCCGCCGGAGTTGTGTGAGGGCACGGGAAAAGAAGGCCCCGGGTTGCGAATGGCGCCCGAAGCTCCGGCTGGCTGCCCAAGATTATACTTAACGGCCACACCGCTGGACAAAATGGTTTTGGACACAGAGAGCACTGAGGTCAACACAGAGTACACGGAGTTTTTCCATTGATAATCAGGTCTCTGTGTAGCTCTGTGTCTTCTCGGCGTACTCTGTGTCCAGAAAATGTCTAGTGGTGTGGCAGCGGAGTATAAAATGGCCGCTTTCCCAACAATAGAAAAACAGAGGCTGCACAATAAATAAAAGGCTAATCGCTTTATACAAATGTTTTGCCTTCAAATATGTACTTTTCCGGGACGATCTGAAAAAACATACTTCCAATGCGCATTCGAAATATCGCCATTTTTATCCTTTTTCCAATATTCGCAAACGCCCAGGTGGAACGCCTGATCAACCATAAAGACGTCATCTGGGCGGCAAAGGTGGAAGCAGTTGTCGGTTTTGACCGCGTCCAGACACCGCTTCCGCCCCATCTGCTGGAAATCGTGCCGGTAAAAATGGTTCAGGATAACCCGGAAGCCCCCCACCCTTCTCCGTTTACCGGCCACCTCAATCGCCTCATCGAACGGGGTGCCCTTCCCGCTTACGCCGACCGCGGGCTGACGGCCCCCCTGCCGCCGGGCGAAGCCCGCGCCCGGCTGATTGCCGCCGACACTATCGTGGTGTTTGACCCGGAAACTTATGAGGAAACCGTTCAGGTCGTTTCCTATGACCTGCTGGGGGAAACGCCCTTTTTTGTTGTGCAGCAACTCTGGTTGTTCAATGGCAGGAAAAATAAGCTGGAAACGATAGCCCTGGCCATAGCCCCGGCCGTAAAAAGCGGCAGCCAGCCGGACCGCTACCAGCCGCTGGTGTGGTATAAACTGCCGGCGCCCCGCCGAAGCCTATCCCGGCTGAAAGCCCCGGCAGTCCGGTTCGCCACCCACATACGGTATACCGTTTCTGAAGAGCAGATAGAGGTGCTGAAGGGGAAGGACAAACACCTCAAGGAAATCCTCGTCGAACGCCTCCGGGCAGGGACGCTGATGGGCTACGACCAGAAACGCCAGCCCATCCCGCCTGCAGCAATTGACGATATTTTCGTCCAGCAGGATACCATCATCACCTTTGACCCGGAGACCTACGAGGAACACGTACAGATGGTACGCCTGGAATTCGGCCCGATTGACATTACGGACTTCAGCGTCCAGCAGAATTGGTTTTTCGCGCCTTCCCGCAACAGCCTGCAGTGCAGCCCCCTGGCGGCCGGCCCGGCAATTCCCGTCATCGACGAATATGGCAAACAGCAGGCGCTCAGGCCGCTGTTTTTCTGGAGGAGGGAGTGAGCCATCCTCCCCTCACACCTTAACCATATCCCCTACGAAGTCGTGCACCGGGATGATCTGCCCACGGGCGTTGGTAATGTCGAAATAGTTGGCCCATCCTTCCTCTTCCACGGCCTTCTCCAGCATATACACATGGCCCAGGTTGGGCATTTTCCAGACGGCCAGATAGCGGTAATCCGAATTCTGGGGCACTGCTTCGTCACAGACGGCGAAGCCTACCAGCTCAACATTCAGGCCTTGCATGCGGCGGACGCCCGGGGCGAGCATCGCCAGAAACTCCTCCCGTTGTTCACAGGGCAGGTTATTCCATTCGGGCCGGGGCTTCCATAATTCGACGTAGAGGAACATATTCGTCAGTTTTGATTCAACAAATAAAACGGCGGGGCGCCATCTTTTTCTCAAACCTCAAATTAAGACTTGAAACAGAGCAGGTTAATGACCGATCGCAGTAATGAAGGTGACTTTTCGCACTCAACCGCGTTTGCCTTGGCTTTAAATGCTTAATTTTAGCCGGAACAGCTAAGGAGTAACGTTCCGGGTTAGTCAATCATCACTTATATGCGAAGAAGCGTTCTGGTTTTTGGGTTTCTCCTGCTGGCGCTGGCGACGGGCGCCCAGCCCACCTTTATCATCAAAGCATTGCCGCCCAACACGCCCGAAACAGACACGCTTTTCCTGAGCGGATCTATCAACAACTGGACGCCGGACGACCCCGGGTTTGCCTTTGAAAAAGATGCGTCCGGGCAGCTCTTTCTCACGATAAGCCAGCCCGGCCCGCCGCCCTTCGAATATAAGATCACCCGCGGCAGTTGGGAAAAAGTGGAAACCAATGCCTTCGGCCAATTCGTCAACAACCGCTACCACAAGGGCGGCGCGGGCGAGGATACCGTTCGCCTCCGGATACTGAGCTGGGACGACCTGCCGGTCAACCCCCGCTTTGGGTGGGTAGATATTACCGTCGAAGAGGTGCCGGACAATACGCCGCCCGACGCCTCCATTTACGCGGTGGGCAGCTTCAACGACTGGCATCCCGGCGACCCCGACTACCTCCTGGAAAAACAACAGGACGGAACGCTCCGCACTCGCCTCCCCCTCCTGGACGATACCATTTATTACAAGTTTACCCGCGGCAACTGGGAGACGATCGAAGGGCGGCGCAACGGCAGGGCGCGCATCAACCGGCAGTATATCCTCCGCGGGAACAGCCCGGGGACGGTAACGGCCAGGATCGAATCCTGGGAAGACCTCGCCGGCAACCCGATCAACCTCTATACCTTCCTGCTCCTGCTGGCGGCCATCCAGGGCCTGCTGCTGATCCTGGCCATCAATACCCTCCAGGACAACAACCGGGCGGCCAACCGGATATTGTCCGTCTTGCTGCTCCTGTTGTCTGTCGCCCTGGCCGGGCGGGTATCGACCTACGACCGGGACATCTTCAACTGGATGCCGCGCCTGCTGCTGCTGCCCGATTTTATCTACTTTCTTTACGCCCCCATTTTTTTGCTGTACATCAACCGCCTGCTGCGCACGCCGGCGACAAGCCGGTTCGGAATCGGCTGGTGGCATTTTGTGCCTTTCCTGCTGCAGTTAGCAGCTTACCTGCCCCTGATCTTCATGCTCAAGGAAGAATTCATCTCCCGGGTGGTCAACCAGGACTTCAAGGCCTTCTTTGCCTGGTCGGGCGGATTGGCCCTGGCATTCAATTCCTTTTACTGGCTCATTTGCCACCGCACCATCCGGCAGTACGAAAGAGAATCGGGAGACACCCATGCTTTCGAACCCAACCTGGAATTCCTCCGCGTAGTCATGTGGCTAAAGTTCGCCTGCCTCCTCATCTGGGGGGCCACCTACTTCATCGGCGGCCTGGGCCTGATTATGGAAAAAGACCTGAGCTTCATCACCGAAAAAACCACAGACGCCCTCTGGGTGGTTTTTTCCCTGACGGCTTTCTTCCTGGGTTACTACACCATGCGCCAACCCGAAATCTTCAAACTCCCCGACCCCGATGCCCCACCCACTCCCCAGGGGCAGGAAGAACAGGAAAAGGCCGCCTCGATGGATGAAGAAGAAATGGACGAGATCAAAATCCGGCTGGAACGGGCCATGAATGAAAATCAACCTTACCGCAACCCCGGCCTCACCCTCAACGCCCTGGCGGAATTGGCCGACACCAGCCCCCACTCCCTGTCCAGAGTCATCAATGACGGCTATGGCATGAACTTCAACGATTTCGTCAACTCCTACCGCATTGAAGAATTTAAAAAACTCGCCCGGCAGGAAGAATACCAGAACCATACCCTGCTGGCCATCGCCTTCATCGTCGGGTTCAACTCCAAATCGGCCTTTAACCGCTCCTTCAAAAAGTTACAGGATTGTACGCCCCGTGAGTACCTTAAAGAAGCCCCGGACGTACCACCTTCAGGTGGTGCGTTTTCCAGACAGGATTAACAGCCCCGGACGAACCACCTTCAGGTGGTGCGTTTTTCAGAGAGGATTAACAGCCCCGGACGTACCACCTTCAGGTGGTGCGTTATTCAGTCAGGATTAACAGCCCCGGACGTACCACCTTCAGGTGGTGCGTTTTTCAGACAGGATTAACAGCCCCGGACGTACCACCTTCAGGTGGTGCGTTTTTCAGACAGGATTAACAGCCCCGGA
>JAGFJD010000210.1 GCA_024102975.1 Phaeodactylibacter sp.
TGGAAATAGGTGGAAATGGGTGGAGATGGCTATGTGTACTGGTTGTTCCCTCTCTATGTGCCCTATGCGAAAACCGCTATGTGCTCTATGTGGTAAAAAACTCCGGATACCCATCCCTCCACTGCTATGTGCTCTATGTGAAAACCGCTATGTGCTCTATGTGGCAAAAAACGCCGTGCCCTCCCCTCCCAGGCTATGTGTTCTATGTGAAAACGCCTATGTGCTCTATGTGGTAAAAAAGCCTTTGCCCCCCTGAAAAAACTATGTGGTAAAAAAACATCCGAAACCTGGCCACATTGTTCCCGCCTTTTGCTATTTTGCGGTTGTTTGTTGTCCGTTTGGCATTCACAGGCTTCCGGCAACTGACAACGGGCAACCCCCTGTCATCCCCCCATGCCTATGTTCGTTCAACACTTAAAACCTACATCTATGACCGCAGCGCGCTTTTTTCCTTCAATTGCTTTCCTGGTGCTTTTTCTTTTCTGCCCCTGGTCCGGCGGGGCGCGGGGGTGGACAGTGTCTTGACTTGTACTGCGAAGTATACGATGGCGGATACGAGTAGGGCGAGGGGGTTGCTGGAGGAGGGGGAGAAGTTGATAAATGAAGGCGATTTTAAAGGCGCTGGGAAATGCTTGAAAGAATGACTCATTGATAATAGAAAATTGTTCTCCTGAAATTTGTTCTCGGGCTTTAATTGTTGATGGTGAACTTCTACCGCTACCTGGACGCCGGCCTGCCCAAGGACGAGGCGCTGCGCCGCGCCAAGCTGGACTACCTGGAAACGCACAGCGGCACGGCGGTCCACCCCTGCTTCTGGGCAGCGGTAATTGGGATCGGGGATATGGGGGCTCTCAAATAGGGAAAGTTTAAGTGCAAGTTCAAGCGCAAATTCATAGCAGTGCCGTTTTTGGACTTGAACTTGGCTCTTGAACTTGGACTTTAAAAAAGAAACGCTTCATTTCAACCTCTTTTTATGATCAACAAGCATTCTCAAACGGCATGCCTTTTATTGCCAGTCATTCTCGCAGCGGCGGGCTGCTTTTCAAAGCAGGGCCTGCCCGGCGATACGATTCCCGTTTATGCCGCTGTGGACCACGCCGTCGCCCTTGCGGAAAGCAACAACCTGGACTCTGCCTGCCTTCTCCTGGACATAGCCCTGCCGACGTTGGATCAGATGGAGCATGTAGACAGCATCCGGCTGGCAAATGGCCTGAATATTGAAGTGAGGTGCCTGTTAAAAGCAGGCGATATCGAAGCGGCAGGACAAACGGCGCATCGCGTTTTAACCCTCCGTAGGGCCCTTTTTCCCGGGGCCAACCGTCCCGTCATGCAGGCCCTGACTTCGCTCGGCGTAGCGCTGGACCATGCCGGGAAGCTCGACAGCGCGCTGATGGCCAAGGAGGAAGCTTACCGGATCGGGCTGGAGGTGCTGGGCGAAGAAGACAGCGAAATGATGCCCCTTTACAACAACCTGGCGGGCACTTACAACAATATGGAGCAATTCGCCAAAGCAGAGGAAATCGCGCAGAAGGCACTGGAAATTTGCCGGCGGAAATATTCCGGCAACAAGCTCTTCCTGGGGCATCTGAGCAATACGCTGGCCGTCGCCCGGGAAGGCCTCGGCAAATTCGCCGGGGCGCTGGATCTCAAAAAGCAAGCCCTCGCCTTTTGGGAAGAGGCGACCGGCCCCGACGGCGTTGATGCCGGGATCGGCCACCTGAACCTCGGCGCCGCCTATTATTTCCAGGCAGCCTACCGCAAAGCGGTATTTCATCTCGAACGGTCGCTGCACATTTTTGAGGCAGCCCTCGGCGAGGGCCATCCTTATATAGGCGCCGTATTGAACAACCTGAGCGCCTGCTACGAAGTCATGCAGGATTACGGCCAGGCGCTGCACTACAGCCGACGGTCCATGTTCCTGCGGGAAGCCTCTCTGCAACCCAATCATCGGGACCTGGGGCAATCCTATCATAATTTCGGCGTGCTGCTCAGCAAAACGGGGCAGCCCGACTCTGCCCTGGCGTATTTGAACAAGGCACTGGGCATATATAAAAAAGCGGTAGGCAAAGAGGAAGCCATTTACCAAAGCACACTAACCACCCTCGGCATCGTCCTCTCGGAGATGGGCCGGCACGAGGAGGCCCTGAGTTACCTACGCCAGGCCCGCGCCGGCCTCGCCGGATTGTTCGGAGAGCCGCACCACCTCGTCTCGGATGCCGACCTGGCCCTGGGCGACGCCTACCACCTGAAGGGCGACTATCCACAGGCCACCCGCGCCTATGAACAGGCCCTGCAGGCCCGAAAGCGCCTGTTTGGCAACCGCCACCCCGACGTTGCCGGCGCCTGCAACTCCCTGGCGGAGAACTATGCCCGGCAAGGCAAATACCAGGAAGCGATCGAATACTTTGGCCTGGCCCTCGAAGCCAACCGGCCGGATACTGCCAGGGACAGCCTGTCGATCTACCTGCCCGGAGAATATTACCGCAGCCTGGCGGGCAAGGGCATGACCCTGGCGCAAACCTACTGGCAAACCGGAAAACCGGAGCTTAAAGACTCAGCGGCAGCCTGCCTGGACGAGGCGATCGCCATCATTGAAGGCGAACGGGCCAACCTGACTTTTTCTCAATCCAAAAAACAACTTTCCACCCTTGCTCAGCCTGCCATTGCTGCCGCCATTCAATTAAAAATAAGGAGCGCATCGCCAACCAGGAAAGACAAGGCAGCAGCGTTCCTGCTGTCGGAACGCAGCAAAGCTATGATCCTGCTGGAAGCCATCCGGGAAGCCAATGCCTTGTCTTTCGGGGGCGTCCCGGATTCCCTCGTGGAAAAAGAACAGGACCTGAATACCCAGATGAATGAACTGGAAAACGCGATCCTGGAGGAGTCCAGAAAAGGAGGCCAGGCGGACCGGGCTTCCATTGCCGACAACAACAGGAGATTGTTTGAGGCGCAGCGGGCCTACGTAAAGCTGAAGGAACGCCTTGCCCGCGACCACCAGGAATATTACCGTTTGAAGTTTGAGCAACGCCTCGCTGGAATAAAAGAAATACAGGACAGCCTGCTGGACGACAGCCAGGCCCTGCTCGAATACTTCGTCGGCGACAGCTCCATCTTCATCTTTCTGGTGAAAAAGGACGATTACCAGGTGCATGAAGTCAAACGGGATGCTCTGCTGGAAAAATGGGTGGAGCAACTGCGGCACAACATCAGCCAGCAACACATAGTCAACCTGGAGACCTATGCAGAAGTAGCTCCGAAACTGTACGACAAACTTTTTGCCCCCATAGCCAATCAACTGCCTGAACGCCTTATCATCATTCCAGACGGCATCCTGGGCTACGTGCCCTTCGAAGCCCTGCTCACCGAAGCGCCGGAGAATGTCTATGAACCGGAGCATTTTCCCTACCTCCTGCGCCGCCACCAGATCAGCTACAGCTACTCTGCCACCCTGCTGCGGGAGATGCAACAGAAAAAGCACCGGCAAACACCCACCCGCGAGATGCTCGCCATGGCCCCCTTCGCCACGACGGACACCATCCTGACCAGCCACCTGGACCAAAGCGGCTGGCAGGCAGACACGCGCGGCGATACCCTTAAGCCTCTGCTTTGGTCGCGCACCGAGCTGGACAGCCTGAAAGAGATTTTCCACACCGATGCCTTCTACGGCCAGGACGCTACCGAAGAGCGTTTTACCGAGTTGGCCGGCGCCTACCGTTTCATCCACCTGCCTACCCACGGCAAGGCCGACAGCCGCGTAGGCGACTACTCCTGGCTGGCCTTCGCCCCCCGGCCCGACAGCCTGGAGAACGAGCTGCTCTACGTGCGCGACCTCTACAACCTCTCTCTCAACGCCGACCTCGTCACCCTCTCCGCCTGCGAAACCGCCGCCGGCGAGCTGCAACGCGGCGAGGGCATCATCAGCCTGGCGCGCGCCTTCGCCTACGCGGGCGCCAAGAGCATCGCTACCACCCTCTGGCAGGTCAACGACCGCAGTACGCAGGAGCTGATGGTCAGCTTCTACCGCTACCTGGACGCCGGCCTGCCCAAGGATGAGGCCCTGCGGCAGGCAAAGCTGGACTACCTGGAGGCGCACAGCGGCACGGCCGCCCACCCCTGCTTCTGGGCGGCGGTGATCGGGATTGGGGATATGGAGGCGGTGAAATAGGGAGACGGGTAGCAATGGATAGCAATGCGCCCCCCCTGCATGCCCAATGCTTTTGAACCACATAGGACACATAGGACACATAGGCCAGGGGCTATGTGCCCTATGTGATTAAAAACCTTCGCCGGCCGGCCCGGCTGTCTCCCCTCTATGTGCCCTATGCGAAAACTACTATGTGGCCTATGTGGCAAAAAAAAAACAGCCTCCCAATCCGCCTGCTATCCTGCCTGACAGCATGGCAATCTGAAAAAAATTAAAATTCTTCCCGTTAGGGTGGGACAATTGGCGATCTGTCCTCACTAACCAAGCAGATCAACTCATTTATCCACTTAAAAACCTATTCGGCCATGTATCAATTGCAGGAAGACCTCGAACGCTATTACAACGAAGCCTTTTACCGCCGCGACCTCAAAGCCGGCATCAAGCTGATCCAGGAAGTAATCGGCCTGGTAACGATCGGCGGGTTGCTCATCAGCGCTCTTTTTGTCTGGCTGCCGGGCATCGGCATACCCGTCACCACAGTGATGGCAGCCAGAGTGATACAGGGAGTAGCCCAGGGATACAGCCAGCTCGACGAGGAAGAGCGCAGGCAGGTGCGGGGCGTCGTGCGCTGGCTGAACGGCGGCATCAACCTGCTGGATTGACCCCATCAGAAAACAGCATTATTTCCCAACTTAAACACCACTTTACATGAAAACACTGTTTGATATTAAAACCCTGTTTATCTGCCTCAACGCACTCTTTTTCCTGATCCTCACTTCCCCCCTGGAAGGCCAGTCCTTACCCCCCGTCAAACCGGAAAAGGAAAGCGACATCCTCCGGGAAACCAACAGCAAAGCCCTGTTGGAATGGGCAAAGCGCGACAGCCTCCGCTATTACGGGGAGCGCGCCCGGGCGGAGGCGTTCGCCCGGAACATCGGCTATCCTATCCGGGGCAAAAACGGCAATGGGGGTGAATTTGAGCTGCAAGGGTTCGATGAATCCGGCCAGTTAAAATACTACATAACCAATAACCGGGTCGGCGCTTCTACCATCTCCACCGATGAAGTGTGGCCGGGAGGGAGCGCCGGCACCGCTCTTACCGGACAGGATTTTGTCATCTCTATCTGGGAAGGCTCTCTGCCCCGCAATACCCATAACGAACTTATCGGAAAAGTAACCCTGGTTGATAATGACAGCGGGATAGGCGATCACGCCACACACGTGACCGGCACAGCTATCGCCCGCGGCAACCGGCCCAGCGCCCGCGGGATGGCCTACAACGCACGTTCCCGAAATTTCACTTTCAACAACGACCTCAGCGAGATGGCCAATGAGGCTGCCCAGGGACGGCTGGTTTCCAACCACTCCTATGGAATGATATCCGGATGGAATTACAATACGGTAGACGACAGATGGGAGTGGTGGGGCAATACCAGCTACAGTAATAATGTCGATTACAAATTCGGTTATTACGATTCCGAGGCAGCTGATGCAGACTTCATCGTGTTCAACGCTCCTTTTTACCTGCCGGTGAAATCGGCGGGCAACGACCGCAACGATGACCACACGGGCACCCATTGGGTGAGAAACGCCGCCGGGGTTTGGGTGCAAAGCAACGCGAGCCGCCCGCCGGACGGCGGCAGCAGCGGTTACGACTGCATCCCGACCATGGGCACCGCCAAAAACATACTTACTGTGGGCGCCGTAGAAGAACTGCCCGGAGGCTACGGCACCTCCACCAACCCCGGTGATGTGGACATGAGTTCCTTCAGCAGCTGGGGACCAACGGATGACGGGCGCATTAAGCCCGACCTCGTCGCCAAAGGCGTCGCGGTGGAATCCTGTACTGCGGATGGAAATAATACTTACGACGTCTATAGCGGCACTTCCATGTCGGCCCCTATGGTCTCCGGCTCCATCCTGCTCATCCAGGAGCACATCGCTAACCTGTTCCCGGGCGCCGCGCTGCGGGCCTCGGCTATGAAAGCCCTGCTCATCCACACAGCCGACGAATGCGGCACTGCCCCGGGGCCCGATTACAGCTTCGGCTGGGGGCTGATGAACACCCAAAAGGCAGTAGAATTCCTGACGGATGCCGGAGGGCGCCACTGGTTCAACACCAGAGACAGTATTAACAATGGAGATTCCCGAGGTTACACCTTCGAACACGACGGCATCGGTGGAATCAGAATAACCATTGCCTGGACAGATCCTCCGGGCGATGCCTGTCCACCTCCTTACAATAATTCCTGGACATGTACCGACAAGATGCTGATCAATGACCTCGACCTGCGCCTGGTGCGGCTCAGTGACGATACTGTATACTTCCCCTGGCGGCTGAATCCTGCTTCTCCTTCTTCGGCAGCTACCCGGGGAGATAACGACCGCGACAATGTGGAACAGGTATTTGCTGACGATCTGCCTGCGGGCGAGTATGCCATGGTTATCACCCACAAAGGCACTCTGGTGGGAGGCAGGCAAATCTTTTCCATTATGCTTTCCGGCCTGGGAGATGCCTCTGTGGCTTCGGCCTGTAATCAGGCAATTGACATACAATGCGGGCAAACGCTCGAAGGGTCCACTGCCGGGGAGGCTCAGCCGGTATTCGAATGCGGCACCGAACTGAATACGGCCCCCGGCCAGTGGTTCCACTTTACCGGCAACGGCACAACTGTAACCGCAACTACCTGCTCTTCGGAGACGGATTATGACACAAAACTGGCGGTTTTCTCTGGCAGTTGTGACAACCTCATTTGTGAGGGCGGCATCGATGACGATGGAGAAAACTGCAGCGTTGATGGCCTCCTGTCCACCGTTGAATTCTTCGCCGAATCCGGAACGGAGTACTTCATTTATGTGACCGGATATGACGATGCCAGCGGTTCCTTTGCCCTCAGCATCGACTGTCAGGGGGGACCAGCCTGTGCGCCTCCGCAGGGCCTCGTTGCTACAGAGATAGGTCATGCCTACTTCATCATATACTGGAACACTGTCGCCGACGCGGATCTCTACCAGGCGCAGGTACGGCAACTTCCCAATGGAGGCTGGCTATTGAGCAACGAATATAGTAATCCCGGTATCATCTTTGGCAATCGGGTTCCAAACACAGACTACGAAGTGCAAATACGCAGTAAATGCGACGACACCTACAGCAGTTGGTCCCCCTCCATTTTTCTCACTACCCTCGGGGAAGGCAACCCCTATTGCTTCTCTTACGGCCTCTCCTGGAATTACTGGATCGACCGCCTTGTTTTTGCCGGCCTGGATCATGAATCCGGCACGGACTACGGATACAATGACTTTTCCGGCCAGTTGGTTGCTGAAGTAGAGGCAGGCGAGGCCTATGCCCTGAGCTTGTATCCGGGCCAAAGGACAACCGTGCCGAACCTCGATGGCGTGTGGTGGAAAATCTGG
Organism: Phaeodactylibacter sp.; assembly: GCA_024102975.1. Classification (GTDB taxonomy): domain Bacteria; phylum Bacteroidota; class Bacteroidia; order Chitinophagales; family Saprospiraceae; genus JACJXW01. The sequence continues at coordinate 7,559 of JAGFJD010000210.1, forward strand.
ATCGACTGGAACCAGGACAACAGTTTTTCGGAGGTTGACGAGGTTTTTCATTCCCAAAGCTCGGATAGCCAAACGGCCGTCACTGCCAATAAAACCATTCCCTCCAACATCGGGCCGGGAGAATACCGGATGCGCGTCTCTTACCGGGCCAGCCCGGATGACAGCCCCAACCCTTCGCCCTGCCAGACACGCGGCAACATGGAAGTAGAGGACTATACCATCAGGGTTACAGGATCCTCGCAGCCGCCGGCCGCCGCATTTTCAGCCTCTGCCACCTGCGGCCAGGCGCCGCTCACCGTGTCCTTCACCGACAACAGCAGCAATGCCCCTGACAACTGGCAGTGGAACTTCGGCAACGGCCAGTCGTCCACCCAGCAAAACCCCACGGTGACGTACAACACGCCCGGCATCTATAACGTCAGCCTGACCGCCGGCAATGCCGCCGGCAGCGATACGGAAATGCGGAACGCCTACATCACGGTAGTCGCCCCCGTATCCGTCAATGCGCCATCAGGCACCACCGCCTGCCTGGGCGATGCCCTCACGCTAACCGCATCCGGCGCTTCCACTTACAGCTGGACAGGGCCGGGGCTCGACAATGCCAGCGGCGCTACTGTCCAGGCGGCGCCGGGCCAGGCGGGCACTTACACTTACGAAGTAATCGGGACGACGAATGGCTGCAGCTCCGAGCCTGCCTCCATCAGCCTGTCCTTTTCAGCCCCGCCACAGGTGAGCATAACACCAGATGCCGCCACCGCCTGCCTGGGCGAAACAGTCACCCTGACTGCCTCCGGCGCTTCGGCCTACACCTGGACCGGACCCGGCCTGAGCGCTACATCCGGCGACGTGGTGCAGGCTACGCCCAGCCAGGCCGGCAGCTACACCTACCAGGCCGTCGGCACTTCCGGCGGCTGCGCTTCCGAACCGGCCAGCGTGACGGTCGACTTTACGGCTGCTCCGCAAACCAGCGTCACGGCCAGCGCCGCCACCGCCTGCCTGGGCGAAACAGTCACCCTGACTGCCTCCGGCGCTTCGGCATACACCTGGACCGGGACGGGCCTGAGCGCTACATCCGGCGACGTAGTGCAGGCTACCCCCACCCAGCCCGGCAGCTACACCTACCAGGCCGTCGGCACTTCCGGCGGCTGTGCCTCCGGGCCGGCCAGCGTGACGGTCAACTTTACGGCTGTCCCGCAGGCCACCGTCACGGCAAGCGCCACTGCCGCCTGCCTGGGCGAGGCGGTCACCCTAACGGCCTCCGGCGCTTCGGCCTACACCTGGACCGGGATGGGCCTGAGCTCAACCGGCGGCACCGTGGTACAGGCCTCCCCCACCCAGCCGGGCAATTATACCTATCAGGTAGTAGGTTCGGGCAACAACTGCAGCGGCCCGGCCGCATCGATAAGCGTGCAATTCACCACCGTTCCGGTAGTGGAAGCAACGGCCAGCTTGGAGCAGATTTGCCAGGGCGACGCCGTGGCCCTGACAGCCAGCGGCGCAGACACCTACACCTGGCAGGGGCCGGGCCTGTCGGCCACCACGGGCAGCACAGTCAGCGCCACGCCAACCGCGCCGGGCCTGCAAACCTATCAGGTAACCGGTACCAGCAGCGGGTGCAGATCGGCGCCGGCTACCGTTAGCGTAGCGGTGCAAAATATACCTCTGGTGAATATCTCCGCCAGCGCCACTGCCTCTTGTGTAGGCCAGCCGATCACGCTTACCGCCTCCGGCGCGGGCAGTTATGCCTGGACCGGCGCAGGATTGAACAGCACCACCGGTGCCGTCGTAGAAGTTTCGCCGGAACAGGCGGGCAGTTACACCTATCAGGTCACCGGAAGCGACGGCAACTGCGGCAGCGCCCCGCAGACGATCAGCCTGCAGTTCAACTCGCCGCCACAGGTGAGCCTAACGGCCAGCGCTGCCAGCCTCTGCGAAGGCCAAAGCCTCACCCTTTCAGCTAACGGGGCAAGTACTTACAGCTGGTCCGGACCGGGCATCGGCGGAAGCAGCGGCAGCAGCGTGACCACCACCCCGGCGACTGTAGGCATCAGCACCTATCAGGTGACAGGCAGCGCCAATGGATGCACGAGCCTGCCCGTTTCTGTGGAAGTGGAAATCCTGCCCATACCGGTACTCAGCGCCCAGGCATCCGCCAACCCGGCCTGCCTGGGGGACACCCTGCTGCTGCAGGCCTCGGGTGCCAGCCAGTATTTCTGGAACGGGCCGGGCCTGCTGTCTTTCAGCGGGCCGAGCGTACAGGCGGTGCCGGAGCAGGCCGGGCAGGTGTCCTACCAGCTGAGCGGCAGCTCCGGCGGTTGCCAGGCCGAGCCGGCCAGCCTGCAGGTAACCGTAGAACACCACCCGCTTTCGGTAGAAGTAGAGATCAGCGACTGCACGGAGGCGAGTATCCTCTTCGAGGCAGGCGTAACCAACGGCGGCGCTCAGCCCAACATCACCTGGTACTACAACGGCCAGGCGGCCTGGAGCGGCCCCACCTACACCCTGTTCGGCCCGCAGAACGGCGATGAGGTTTACTGCGAGGTGACGGCCGTCAATGCGCCCGCCTGCACCGCTCCCCTGACAGTGCAGTCGGAGGTATTGTCCGTCGACTGCCTGACGCCCACCCGGGAAATCCGGGAGCTGGAATCCATACGGTTATTCCCCAACCCCAACCCGGGGCGGTTCGCGCTGGAACTCCACGCGCGGCAGGCATTCGCCGGCCGCATCACCATTTTCAACAGCCTCGGGCAGGCGGTGCTGTCCCGGCGGCTGGAAGTGCAGCCTGGCGAGCAGCAGATATTGTTGAACTTGCCCGGCGCAGCGGCAGGCCTGTACCACCTGGCGGTGGCTTCGCCGGAAGGAATGCGGGCCGTGAAGTTCATGGTGGAGTAATTGAAATGACAGGAAACCGGGGCCCGGTTTTGTATCGGGCCCCGGCTTTTTATACTCCGCTGCAATAGGTTGTCCCTGTACCTGTAAGGTCGGGAAAACCTATTGCAGCGGAGTATACATGGTGTGTTCAGAGTTTTGTGTCCAAGGCTCAATGTTGCCCCCTGATAATCAGTTATTTTTTTGGATTCTGAACCATATTGGACAAGGCTTCGGGGACTATGCGGCAAAAAAGCCCCGCCTCCCTGCATAGCTGCCTCTCTATGTGCTCTATGTGAAAACCCCTATGTGCCCTATGTGATTAAAAAGCGCCGGTCCCCCAAAAACAAAAGCCCACCGCCTATGCGCCCTATGCGAAAACCCCTATGCGTTCTATGTGATAAAAAAGCGCCGGCCCCAAAAGTGAAAGCCCCAGCCCCTCACCCTTTGGATGTGGCATTGAAAAAAATCAAAAAAAACGCTCCCTTCCGGGGACACCCCGCCCACTTCTCTCACTAATCAGGCAAACAACAAAAAAACTTCAGCATCATGAAAAAACAGTACCTCTACCTAATGATCGCAGGCTTGTCCCTTTTTGCTTCAGGTTGTGAAAAGAACGACACCAAATTCGAAGACGTCGCGCTTGATGTTGTGGCAGAAGAAGAAGAGGTAGGAGAATTCCTGCTCGGCGGCTGGGCGGGCGAGGAAAACGAAGAGGAATTCTATCAGGATCTGTACGGTTTTGGCAACGGCAATCTGCCGCCTGCTGTCGACCTCACCCACCTGCTTCCTCCGGTTGGCTACCAGGGGACGACCGGCACCTGCGTGGCCTGGGCGGCGGGCTATTACATAAAAACGGCCCTGAATGCGCAGGACGCCAACCTCAGCCCCGGCGAGCTGCGCAACCCAGCGCGCCAGTACAGCCCCAAGGACCTCTTCTGGTCTTTGCCCATCAACCTGAAGGGGCCCAATTGCCAGGGCACGCACTTTGAGCATGCGCTGGATATGATGGCCGCCCGCGGCGTGGCCACCATGGCGACGGTGCCTTTCCGGGACCTCGGCGACTGCAGCGCCCAGCCTCACCCTTCCTGGACGGCCGAAGCCGCCGGCAACCGCATCGAGTCCCACCGCAACCTGCCCATCGACGTGGCCGTCCTCAAGGAAAAACTGGCAGAGGGGCGGCCCCTGATGTGGGCTGCGCACGTTACCCAATCTTTTCTATATTGGCGCGGGCCGGGCGTCATGACCGAAGCGGCCATCCTGGACGGCACCAACGGGCCGGGAACCGGCCATGCCATGGCCATCGTAGGGTATGACGACGCCCGGGGGGCATTCCGCATGGTCAACTCCTGGGGAACAGAATGGGGCGACGGCGGCTTCGCCTGGGTGAGCTATGGCCTGCTGGCCAACCGCTCCTTTACCGATTACGTCTTTGTCGCCTACAATAAACCCGGCAGCGCCGAACCCGAGCCCGGCGGGAATCCGGCCTCCGGCCCCGACCTGGCCATCAAGGTGCTGAAAGACGAAGATGACCCCAACCACCCCGACCCCCGCCATCGGGTGCTGATTTTCGATATCGCCAACCTCGGGCCGGATGACGTAGACGCCTGGGATGGCTGGAGCAACGTATATATCTTTTTCAACGCCCGCAATGCCCATGACCACGGGGCGATCCTGCACCAGTACATCACCGACTGGATCGGCGACGAGGGAGAGTTCGGGCCGCTCGAAGACGGCGTCGGCGGCTGGTCCAGCTACTGGTTCAACGTGGCCCTGGACGGGCGGGAAGAACTCGCCGACGCCTTCTTCCGGCAGGAAACGCAGTTCGTCTGGCCCTACCGGACTCCGAACCTCAACGGCGAGTACTATCTCGCGCTGATCACCGACGCCTTCGCCGAGGTGGAGGAAAGCAACGAATCCAATAATATCCTCCTGATCACCGGCGAAAACGGGCGCCCCATCTGGTTCAACGGCGGCATCGGCCACGGCCGCAGCGCCGGCCCTGCGGACATGCGCAGCAGCGAACGCGACCCCAACGCCTATACCCCGGAGGAAATACGCCGGTTCATCGCCAACCTGAAAGCCTCCGGCAAACTGAAAAAGATGGTGGATGAAGCCAGGGTTAATGCTCAGCCGCCGGCGGCAATGAAATAAAATTCACCGCTGAAGGAAAAGAAAGCCTGCGGCCAGTGATAATTCAGCCGCAGGCTTTCTTCTACATCCCGGACTGCCCGGCTTCCCCCTCCTATGTGCCCTATGTGATAAAAAAACACCCTTTGCTCCCCAACCCCCGCAGCCCGTTGCTTTTGAACCACATAGGACACATAGAAACACATAGGGCAGGGCTATACGGCCTGTGTGGGCAACCTTCTATATGGCCTATGTGATAAAAACCCCTATGCGCTCCCCAGGCTATGTGCCCTATGTGAAAACCTCTATGTGCCCTATGTGATAAAAAAGCCGCCTGACCCCATGCCCTACGCCTAAGTGTTAAAAAAAACACTCCTAACCACATTGTTCCCCTCTTTCCCTATTTTGCCACTCCATCCCCATCGCCCCATAAATCCTCAACACCAATTTCAAACCGGATACCTTTATGAACACCTATCTGTTTACCTGGGCCTGGCTGGCCATAGCGCTCTCCCTGTTTTCCCTGCCCCTCTCCGGCAATTTCGATGTTCCCAAAGGCGAGCTTTCTCCCCGGCCGCTGCCCGATTCTATCCCCACCTTAACCGACAGCCTGGCACATCTGGTTGAGGCGAAAAAGCACGAGGAAGCCCTTCAGTATCTGGCTGCTTTCAAAACCGCAGAGGCACAATCAACAGGCTATGCCAGCGAGATCAACCGCCTGTGGGGCGTCGTGTATTACGAGATGGGGCAGGGAGATTCGGCCATTCACTATTTCAAAAGCAGCCTCGCAGCAGTGGATACTTCAGATTACCGCCAGTTGCAAAAGATAAAATATTCGCTGGCCAAAGCATATTCCTTGAACCGGGACTACGAGGCGTCCATCGCCGAATTTCAGGATGCCATCGAAAACTGGAAATGCCCGTCAAAGGAAGATTCCTCCCGCCTGGCCTGGGCCTACAACGACATGGGCAATGTCTATCCCAAAATGAGCCAACCTGCGCCGGGCCTGGAAGCCCACCAGAAAGCATTGGAGATCCGCCGGGCCATTTTCCCGGAAGAGCACGAGGACATAATCAAGACGTATGTCAACATTGGTTACACGCTTATGGATTTGGGCGACTTCGTCGGCGCCGACAGCATCTTTGAGGAGGCTCAGGCCCGGTTGGCGCGAACCCCCGACAGAGGGGCGTTTTATTTTCTCCAGATATTGGGCCTGATCCGGGGCTTCAATACCAACCAGTCTTATGACAAAGCGCTGGCTACCGGGCGGGAAGCGCTCCGGTATGAAGAACAGATAAAAGGAGAAGACAAAATAAATGTGGCTTACGTGTATAACGCTATTGGAGTCACTTACCGGAAAATGGGCGCATTTTACGATGCCATTGACATGATTAATAAATCTATGGAGATAAAGAAGTCCTTTCAGTACGATGGCCAGCAAAAAGACCTTGAAAAGGCGATTAGCAACCTGGGTAACATCTACTTCGATCTCGGCGCTTATCAAAAAGCGATTTATTATCAAAAAAAAGCATTGGACTTTTGCCGGGAGTACTATGGGGAGAAGACAAGAGAAACAGCCTATGCCTATCACAACCTCGGCATCGGCTACCTGGGCCCCGGCGATTACCGGAAGGCTATCGATTGTTTTTTGAAGTCCATTGAATTGAAGAACAAAACCATTGGCGAGCGGCATCCGGATGTAGCCCTGTCTTATTTGAACATAGGTGTTTGCTATGGATATCTGGGACTTGTTCCGGAAGCACTGGAGCATACCCGACGGGCACTGGAAATAATCAAAGAAGGGTTGGGAGAAACCCATCCCTATGTGTTTTTCACCTACACCAATTTCGGAGAGTTGTATTTACAAGGCAAAGATTATCCCCAAGCCATCGAGTACTCCCGACTCTCCTATGATTTCTATACGGAGAAATACGGGGAAAAGTACTATGAGGCGAGTTTTCCGGCAGGCATACTTGGAGAAGCCTATCTGGAACAGGGGGATTTTCAGCAGGCAGAATTTTTCCTCCGGCGGTTTTTGGAAATCTTTCAGGACTCCTACGGGATTATCCACCCGGAGACAGCAAAAGCCTACCAGCGCCTGGCAAAATTTCACTCCAGGAAAAATGATTTTGTCATGGCGGGCACCTATCTGGACAGTGCGCAGATGTGCATTCAGCTGGAGGGCACTGCCTTTACCGATGAGCAAACCCCATCTATCCGCAAGCTCGATTTCCTGATCACCAAAAACAGGGTTGTCCTCGACGAATATTCCCAGGCCGGGAATCCCGCCCTTGCCCGGCAATTCCTCGCATCCATCGAAGCGGCATTCGACGAAAGGGAAAAATTGAACCAGTTGCTGATCTCGCCGGAATCCAAACGCAAGTTCAACAACGAATTCCTGCCTTTTCTCCCGGAAGCTTTCCGGTTGGCCAAATCTCTCGACGACCCGGATATGGACGAACGGGCTTTCAACTTGCTGGAGCGCACCCGTGCCCTTTCCCTTTATCAGGCCATGCAGGAAGCCAACGCCCTCCATTTCGCCGGCATTCCTGACGGGCTGCTCGAGCTGGAAGACAGCCTCCGCATCGACATCACCTTCTACGATAAACAACGCCAGGAAAAACTCGCCGACGGCCTGGCGGAAACCGACACCAGCGTACTCGCCATCAGCTCCAAACTATTCGACCTGAAACAGGCTTACGAGGCGCTCAAAGCCCGCTTCGAAACCGAATATCCCGAATACTACAACCTCAAATACAACCTCAGCACCGCCTCCGTACAGGAAATACAGGACGAACTGCTGGACGACGGCCAGGCCCTGCTCGAATACCTGGTGGGCGACAGCTCTATCTTCATTTTCGCGATTAATAAGGACGGTTATCAAATTCACGAGGTAAAACGGGATTTCCCCCTGGAAGCATGGGTGGAACAGCTCCGCCGCAACATCAGCCGGCCCCATGCCTATACCCTGGAAGCCTACGCCGAGGTTGCCCGGAATTTGTATGAAAAATTACTCGCTCCGGTGGCCGCTCAATTGCCAGATCGGATCATCATCTTGCCGGATGGCATCCTGGGGCACGTACCTTTCGAAGCCCTGCTCACCGAAGCGCCGGCGAATGCCTACGAACCCAAATATTATCCTTACCTCCTGCGCCGGCACGAAATCAGCTACAGCTACTCCGCCACCCTGCTGCGGGAGATGAAGCATAAGAAACACCGGCAGCCCCCCGTCCGCGAGATGCTCGCCATGGCGCCCTTTGCCGGGACGGACACCATCCTGACCAGCCATCTCGACCAGAGCAACTGGTTCGCCGGCACGCGGGGGGATACCCTCCTTCCCCTGCCCTGGACCCGCATCGAGTTGGACAGCCTGATGGGCATCTTCCAAACCGACGCTTTCTACGGCCGGGACGCCACCGAGGAGCGCTTCGCCAATCTGGCCGGCGCCTACCGCATCCTTCACCTTCCTACCCACGGCAAGGCCGACAGCCGCGCGGGCGACTACTCCTACCTGACCTTCGCCCCCCAACCGGCCAGCCTGGAGAACGGGTTGCTTTACGTGCGCGACCTTTACAACCTCTCCCTCAACGCCGACCTCGTCACCCTCTCCGCCTGCGAAACCGCCGCCGGCGAGCTGCAGCGCGGCGAAGGCATCATCAGCCTGGCCCGCGCCTTTGCCTATGCGGGCGCCAAAAGCATCGCCACCACCCTCTGGCAGGTCAACGACCGCAGCACCCAGGAACTGATGGTGCGGTTTTACCACCACCTGAAAGCCGGCCTGCCCAAAGACGAAGCCCTTCGGCAAGCCAAGCTCGATTACCTGGATGAGCATTCCGGCACGGAAGCACACCCCTGCTTCTGGGCACCCGTGATCGGGATCGGGGATATGGCGCCGTTATGTCAAAACTGAATGCCCAGCGTAAACAGCAGGTACGACGCATCCACCACTTCCGTACGGTGTTGGGTGCTTATCTTCTGCCGGGCGTTGTGATACCGCACGCCGAGGTTGACAAGGTCGGCGATAACGACGCCTCCCCCGCCGGAGTAGGCCAGGTTTAAGGAGCCGTTCACCTGATCGAGCCCGTTCAGGGGCAGCATATAGTTTCCTCCGGCGGTCGCCTGCCCGTAAAAGCGCAGCGGCCGCAGCAGCGCCCCGGTGCCGATCCGGGCGCCCAGCATGGCCCAGGAGTTTACCAGGTCACCCTGGAGGCTTTCCTTTTGCTCGACATAGTTAATGGAGTTGTACGTGCCGGATACATGGCCGACGAACGCCAGGTGGTTGGTGTAGTAATTGGCATACTCCATACCCAGGGTGTACCCACGTTCAAAACTGGATACCGCCCCGCCCGGCATGGCCACCCCGCCAAAAACCTGGAGCTGTATGGGATACATCACGTCGATGTATCGCTTGTTTAGTTTCCGGGCAGCAACCGGAGGCTTCAGGTTTCCTGCCACAGCCGTTTTCGGGGCATCTGCCTGCGCAGCGGCTTCAGGCAAACGGTTGAACCACAGCTCGGTGCCGTTGGCCATCTTCACCCGGTCGACCGCCGTCTTGGCAATGTGCAGGTTCCCTCCGTCCTGTTTTCCGAATATCTTGTAGTGGATGTATTTGCCGGCAAGGCTCCCGACCCGGGCGGTGATCACCTCGCCGTCGAGGCGGTAAATGTAGTCCTGAGCTTGTGCAAAACAGAAGGACAAACTGAAAAAAGCCAGCGAGAATAAGTGTCTGAGTGTTGAAGTGTACATAAATCCAGGGTTTGAGTTTTGAAAAATCGGGAGCTTGTTTGGAGGTAGCACTTCGGAAGCGAAAGGGCTTCTAAAAGCGGTCATCTGCAGCCCGAGCGGCTACCGCTGAACAAGCTCCGGGACCACACCGCACAGTGCGGCCTGCAGCTCAGTAGTGGCGGCAGTTGGGAAATTGTCCCCCCGGACCTTGGTTTTTTTCTGAAAAAAGGCAACCATTTCCCTTCCAATGAAGTAGAACGGAATGGCTGCAAAAGAGCTGTCATAAATTTTCAACAGATTGATCCTGAAATTATGGCAAGGAAGGGCCTCCCCCCGTTCACCCTGGAAAATAATTGCAGGCCCTAATCCGGCGCATTTCACAGGGTACATCCTGTCCGGTTTTTTCCTTCGGCCCCGCTTTCGTTTCGGGCTAACTAAAATGCGACTTTTCCAGCTTGGAAAGAATATGTTTTGGCGTTGGCGAAAGCCAGGTGAGATATATTCCGCAAGGGCGGCATTTTGCATTTCCCGCAGCCTTTCCCGGGCGGAAGTCAACCCCGGGAATAGCCGGATTTCGGGAGATTCATCAGGAATTTCTCTTTTGATTATCAGGACAAAAGCATAAATTTGCAGCGATTTTTGAGAACCCATTCATTTTCACTAGATAAATACTCATGTAAATATGGCAAACACAGGTCAAGTCAAGCAGGTTATCGGCCCTGTGGTAGACGTTAGTTTCTCCAAAGAAGGCTCCAAACTCCCCGAAATCCTGAATGCACTCGAGATCAAACGCCCCAACGGCGAAACGCTGGTGCTGGAGGTACAGCAACACCTGGGCGAAGACAGCGTCCGGGCTATTGCCATGGACTCTACCGACGGGCTGACCCGCGGCACCAAGGTGGTCGACACCGGCAAGAACATCGCCATGCCGACCGGCGAAGCCATCAAGGGCCGCCTGTTCAACGTGGTGGGCGAAGCCATCGACGGCATCGGCCCGGTATCCAAAGAGCAATCGGCGCCCATCCACCGCAAACCGCCGACCTACGAAGAGCTCTCCGTGGAAAAGGAAGTGCTCTACACGGGCATCAAAGTAATTGACCTGATCGAGCCGTACCTCAAAGGCGGAAAGATCGGCCTGTTTGGCGGCGCCGGCGTAGGCAAGACGGTGCTTATCCAGGAGCTGATCAACAACATCGCCAAAGGGTACGAAGGCATCTCTGTGTTTGCCGGGGTTGGAGAACGCACCCGCGAGGGGAACGACCTGATGCGCGAGATGCTGGAAGCCGGCATCATCCGCTACGGCGAAGGCTTCATGAAGTCGATGGAAGCCGGCGGCTGGGACCTGAGCAAGGTCGACATGGCAGAGCTGAAGGAATCCAAGGCCACCTTCGTCTTCGGCCAGATGAACGAGCCGCCCGGCGCCCGCGCCCGCGTGGCCCTTTCCGGACTGACCATCGCCGAGTACTATCGCGACGGCGACATGAATGACCCCATGGGCGGCCGGGACATCCTCTTCTTCATCGACAACATCTTCCGCTTCACCCAGGCCGGATCTGAAGTATCCGCCCTGCTGGGCCGTATGCCTTCGGCAGTAGGCTACCAGCCGACCCTGGCCACCGAGATGGGCCTGATGCAGGAGCGCATTACGTCTACCAAGCGCGGTTCCATCACTTCGGTGCAGGCCGTTTACGTGCCGGCGGACGACCTGACGGACCCCGCCCCGGCAACGACCTTCGCGCACCTCGACGCTACCACGGTACTTAGCCGTAAGATCGCCGCCCAGGGCATTTACCCTGCCGTGGACCCGCTCGATTCCACCTCCCGCATCCTCGACCCTGCCATCATCGGCAACGAGCACTACGACTGTGCCCAGCGCGTGAAGAACATCCTCCAGCGTTACAACGAGCTGCAGGACATCATCGCCATCCTGGGCATGGAAGAATTGTCGGACGAAGACAAGCTGGTCGTTTCCCGCGCCCGCCGCGTTCAGCGCTTCCTGTCGCAACCGTTCCACGTCGCGGAAGCTTTCACCGGCATCCCGGGCACCATGGTGCCCATCGAGGAGACCATCCGCGGCTTCAACATGATCATCGACGGAGAGGTCGACCAGTACCCGGAAGCCGCCTTCAACCTCAAAGGCACGATCGACGAAGCCATCGAGGCAGGAGAGAAAATGCTGAAGGAAGCGGAAGCTAATTAAGGTTTAAAAAGAGAGTTTATTATGAATATCACCGTTCTCACGCCGGAAAAGGAAATCTTCCACGGCAGCATCAACTCGGTGAAGGTGCCAGGCAGCCAGGGTGCCTTTCAGGTTCTCAAAAATCACGCCCCCATCGTCTCCTCCCTCGAAGAAGGCAAGGTGTCCATCGTCACCGCCGGCGGTGGATACCGCTATTTCGATATTGAGAGCGGCGCCATCAAGGAAAGCCACGAAGAGGGCAGAACGCTGACCTTTACTATACAGGGCGGCTTTATCGAAGTGCTGAATAACGAGATATCCCTTCTGGTAACCGGAGTGGAAAACGGGCTGAATGGCATGGGTTAGATAATCAGCCCGCTCTATACAGAAAAGTCATTTTGCTGAGTATATCGGGGAGCAAGCACCTGCTTGCTCCCTTCTTTTTTCGGACGGGCCACTTTCAAGTGGCCCGTATCCCAACTAACCCACTACGTATTATTCCCCAACACATACATCTGGTCAAGCGTCGGCACTGCGCTGCCGCCCCGGTCTTCCAGAGTAACGGCAAACGCATTGGCATCGGGAACGAATTCCACTTCCCGCAGGAGTTCTCCTTCTGCCTGATAATCAAAAACCCCCATGCTGACCTGCCGGTTGCCGACGATGGCCCAGAGCTGATACTGTTTTCCGGCATCGTTGGGCGGCAACTGACCGACGCTTAACAAAGACTGACGGCGTTCGGGGTTGTAGAAAACGGTAGCAACGGCACCAGCCGAAAGGCCTGTGCTTTGCATGACGACCGCCCGGGTGGCAGGTTGCCGTACGAAATCCAGGGAACGTTCCAGTTGCTGGGCGACGGCCTGAACGCTGTCGCAGGACTGCTGCAGGGAGGCCATTTGCTGGTTCAGGCCGGCAATGTCAGCACTCTGCCGGCGATTCATCTGATAGGTGGCCAGCAGGCCGGCAACGGCGGCAGCCAGCAACAAACCGGCGGCATAACCCAGGATGCGCAGCCGGCGGCCCACGGGCCTGGCAGCGACCTTGTGCTCGGCGTGCAATCGTTGCAGGATGGCCGACAATACCCCGGGCGGGGGCATCCTGCCGTGCAGCAGGGCGTATTCTTCCATGGCAACCTCGATCGCATCGAGTTCCTCGCGGATCTCCGGATACTGTTCGGCAAACTTCTCCACCTCCGCCTCTTCCTGCGGCGAGAGCCTGCCCAGAACGTAATGCTCCAGGATGCCGGATGATATGTATGATCTAATATCCAAGGTATCTTCTTACTGTTTCGATCAATGAAAATAAAAAAATGGAAACCAGCCCCTCGTCTTTCAGGATGGCGCGAAGGTCCTGAATCGCTTTTCTGGACCTCGACTTGATCGTACCCAGAGGAATACCCAAAAGCTCGCTGGCTTCGCTCTGCGTATAATCCTGGAAGAACAGCAGGTCGATGATCTTCCGGCTTTGTTCGTCCATTTTGCTGACCACCTTTCTCAGGGCGGGGTCCGTTTCTTCGGGACTTTGGGTGAGGTTTTCATCAGTATATACGGAATCCGGGATGGATTCGGTTTTACTGCCCTTTTTGAACTGGCTGGAGCGCAGGGTGTCAATGGCCATGTTTCTGCAAATCCGGGCCATCCAGGTGAAAAACCGCCCTTTCTTGGGATCGTATTGTTCTACCTTATCCCAGATTTTCAGGAAAGCATCCTGCAGCACCTCTTCCGCAACCGCTTCCGTCCGGATCAGTTGAAAAATGATGTTATATAAAGCCGGCGAGTAATATTCGTAAAGCAGCGTCATGGCCCGTTGGTCCCTTTCCTGCATCAACCGCAGAATATCTTTGTCCAGGGGAAGCTTTTTACGGGTGTCCGTCATATTGGGTTCGATCAGTTGAATGAGCTTTCTTTCTAATCCAGAAGCTGTAAACAAAGCCTGCCCCCTCTTCGTTTAAAGGCCAGTGGATGTAGCTGAGAGCTAAAGTAACTTTTTTTTTCAAAAAAGTGGTGTTTGTCCGATCCGCAACTTGCGCGGGCTTCGTATTTGCTTTAAAGCAAAGCGGATTCCGCCCTCCAGTCACCAATCCTGGCCCTTCACCGGAAAATCTGTGAACAAGCTTTAAGCAATATTGCCTTGCAGAGGCGAAATGCCTCCGGCAAAGATACTACCTCTATGCCGCACCTCAACGAGGTTTCACCGGGTTGGCAGCAATGCCCGCCACCGGTAAGCTGTCTTAAAATCAAAAATGAAATTTATGAAATTACTTACACAACAAGTACTCTTCAGCCCTTTGGATGATGCCCTCCGGAAGGGAAGTCCGATCTTTATTCTCGCAGCCTTACTGTTGTTGCCGGCATTCCTTCCGGCACAAATGACATTCAGGGCCTATCTGGCTGGCCGCAACGAGGCCCTGCCGGTAGTTTCCCAGGCTTCGGGAGAGGTTACCGCCATCCTCGACGGCAACCAGCTGGAAGTAGCCGGCTTCTTTTCCGGGCTGGAAGGAGCCTATGATGCGACAATTGCCGGCGGCGCTCATATCCACATGGGATACGCCGGCGAGAACGGCGGCATCGAATTGAACCTGACGCCCAACTTGTCGGCCGGCCTGCGCAGCGGTGTCTTTGAGGGATCGGCCAACACCTTCACCCTCACCGATGAACAGGCAGATGCCCTGATGAGCCGCCGATTCTACGTCAACATCCATACAACAGCCTACAGCAGCGGCGAGCTGCGCGGCCAGTTGCTGCCAGAGGCAGAGGAGTATTATTATATTAATCTACTGGGCACCAACGAAGTCCCCGCTGTGTTTTCCCGGGGGCACGGCGCGCTGGCGCTGGAGCTCAATGGAGAGGAACTCACCGTTTCGGGTTCCTTCTCCGGGTTGGAAGGCGATTTTGACGCCTCCGTTGCCGGCGGCGCACACCTGCACCTGGCCCTGCCCGGCCAGAACGGAGGCATAGCCATCGGGCTGGACGCCACTACCGGCGCAGGCCTGCGGAGCGGCGCTTTCGAAGCCGCCGGCAATACCTTTACCCTGGATGGCGACCAGCTCGCTGCCCTGCGGGAGCGGCTTCTGTATGCCAATATCCACACGACAGCCCATCCCGGCGGCGAGCTGCGCGGGCAGGTAGCTCATGCTGCTGCCCGGGCGGTCTTCCGGGCGCACCTTTCCGGCGCCAACGAAGTGCCAGCCGTGACATCTGCCGCCACCGGCGTGGTTCAGGCCGAAGTCATCGGCGACTCTATCGTCCTGGCCGGGTCGTTCAGCGGGCTGGAGAGCGACGTCAATACCAATATCGCCGGCGGCGGCCACCTCCATACGGCCCTGGCCGGCAGTAATGGCGGCGTAGCGATCCCATTAAACCTCTCACTGGACATCAGCCAGCGGGGTGGGTTCCTGCTCCCCTCCACGAATGGCTTCCCCCTGACCGGCGGGCTGGCATCGGCGATGTTCGAACGCGGCCTTTACGTCAATATCCATACCCTCGATAATGAAAGCGGCGAACTGCGCGGGCAATTGCTCCCCGAGGCCCAGCTGGTGCTGACCGGCGTACTGTCCGGCGCTTTTGAGGTGCCCGCGCTGGCATCGCCGGCTTCCGGCGCAGTCAAAGCCGAGCTGATGGGCAACCGCCTGACGGTCAGCGGTTCGGCCGGAGGCCTGGGCAGCGCGATCAACACCGCCATCGCCGGCGGCGCTCACCTCCACCTGGGCGCCGTGGGCACGAACGGGCCGGTAGAATTTCCTCTCGTTCCCGATATCAGCACCGACATGACCGGAGCCACCTTCTCCGCCGGCCTGAACACCTTCGAACTTTCTGATGAACAGGTGGCGGCAGTAGCTAACCGCGAATATTACGTCAACATCCACACCCTGGAAAATGCTTCCGGGGAAGTGCGGGGCCAGCTGCTGCGGGAAGCCAGTTACTATATGTACGCTTCCCTTTCGGGAACGAGCGAAGTGCCTGCCGTCAATTCCGGCGCTACCGGTGCCCTGGTGATGGAAGCTACCGATGGGAAGGTGGTGGCCACCGGCAGCTTCTCCGGCCTGGAGAGCCCTTTCGACCCCAATGTAATGGGCGGTGCCCATCTGCACAACGCTCTGGCCGGCGCCAACGGCGGAATCAGCTTCCCCCTGCCGGCAACCCTTGATGCAGGCAACCTGGGCGGCGCCTTTCCGGCAGCGGACAACACTTTCGAGCTGAGCGAAGAACTCGAGCTGGTCCTGCGGGACCGCAGTTTCTACGTCAACATCCATACGGAAGGCAATCCGGGCGGAGAACTCCGGGGACAGGTGTTGCCTTTCGCCACCGCCTATTTCACCACTACCCTGTCCGGGCTCAATGAGGTGCAGCCAGCCGCCACTACAGCTACCGGCGGGCTCAAACTGGAACTTCGGGGCGAAGAGCTCACCGTCTCCGGCGCTTTCGAAGGCCTGAACAGCGATTTTGACGCCAGCATCGGCGGCGGCGCGCACCTCCACCTGGGGGCGCCCGGCACGAACGGAGGGGTCAACCTCCTGCTGGCCGCCGATGTGGCCAATGATCTGCGAAGCGGTACTTTCCCGGCAGCAGATAACAGGTTTACCCTCTCCGGCGATCAGATGCGAAGCCTCTTTTCCGGGGAATACTACGCAAATATACATACCACGATTTTCCAGGGCGGAGAGCTGCGCGGACAAATCCTGCCGGAAGCAAACTTCTTCCCCAGCGCCACCGCCGCCATTACCCTGCCGCCTGATGGTGCGGACCTGACGCTGGAGGGAGGATCCAACACCATTTTTACCGCCCAGTGGACGCCGGCGGCCGACAGCAACCAGTTGGCCTATATCTGGCAACTGGCCATCGACCCGGATTTCACCAGCGTCGTATTCCAACAAAACGTGGGCGCCGCCCTCGCCTTCGTTTCCGACTTCGGCACGGTGGACAACCTGCTCGCCAGCCTGGGCATCGATGTCGGAACCACTGTGACGGTGTACCACCGCGTGCTGGCTTCCGATGGCAGCGTGGCTTCCGCCGGCCCTGCGGCATCAGTCAACCTCACCCGGGGCATCGTGCTGGAAGACGACTTCCGCGCCACCCTGAGCGGGCACAACGAAGCGCTGCCGATCGCCACAACGGCCAGGGGCCGCCTGTCCGCCTCCCTGATGGACAACACCCTCGTGGTGAGCGGTTCTTTCGAAAACCTCAGCAGCCCGCTGGCGACAGACATTATGGGCGGGGCTCACCTGCACGTAGGCTACGCCGGCCAGAACGGCCCCATTGCTTTTCCGCTGACTGCCGAGCTGAGCGACGGCCAGCGCAGCGGCACATTTGATGCAGCCGAAAACACCTTCGTGCTTACCGACGAAGAAGTGTTGTTGCTGCGCGGGCGCCAGATGTACGTAAATATCCATTCTGCCAATTTCCGGAGCGGAGAGCTGCGGGGGCAACTCCTGCCCGAATCCGATGAAGTCTTCACGATGAGCCTGCTGGGCAGCAATGAAGCGCCCGCCGTGGTGTCTTCCGGCCGGGGTGCCCTCAACCTGGAGGTATCCGGCAACCAGCTCATTGTCACCGGTGCCTTTTCCGGGCTGGCCGGCGACTTCGACGCCACCGTCGCCGGCGGTGCCCACCTCCACGCCGGGCTGGCCGGCCAGAATGGCGGCATCGAACTCCCCCTGACGGCAGATGTGGAAGCCGATCTGAAGTCAGGCGTTTTCACCGCAGAGAACAATACTTTTGACCTGGCCCCCGAGCTTAAAGCTGCCCTGCAGAACCGCGCCCTGTACGCCAATATCCACACTACCCTCTTTCCGTCCGGCGAGATAAGGGGCCAGGCGGTAGGCCAGCCACAGGTGGTCTTCCGCGCCGGCCTGTCGGGCGCCAATGAAGTGCCCGCCGTCACCAGCTTAGCCCGCGGCGCCGTCATCGCTGAACTGTACGAGGATACCATCCTGGTCGTCTCCGGCGCCTTCTCCGGCCTGGAGAGCGAACTGGCAACGGATATCGGCGGCGGCGCTCACATCCACCTGAGTTTCCCGGGGGAAAACAGCGGCGTGCTCATCCCCCTGACGGCGACCACCACTTCGGGCGGGCAGCGCGGCGTTTTCCTTCCGGCAGACAACACTTTCGAGCTGGGCGTCATCGACAACTTCGAATCCATCCTGCAGAGCCGCAGCCTGTATGTGAATATTCATTCGCTGGACAATCCTGCCGGGGAAATCCGCGGGCAGCTGCTGCTGGAGAGCCAGACGGTATTGAACGGTGTCCTGTCCGGCATATTTGAAGTGCCCGAAGTCGCTACTTCTGCTGCCGGCAACATCCAGGCCGAGCTCTCCGGCAACCGGCTCACCCTCGTCGGCACATTCGACGGATTGAGCAGCCCGATTGCAACAGATATTGGAGGCGGCGCTCATATTCACTCCGGTTTTGCCGGTTCTACCGGCGGCATCGCCTTCCCCCTGGATTTGATTATGGACGATGATATGCAAGGCGGGCGAATCCTCCCTGCCTTCAATACCTTTGAATTAACGCCGGAGCAGGCCCGGCAGGCGAGGGCCAGGGCATTCTACGTGAATATCCACACGGAAGACAATCCCACCGGAGAGCTGCGTGCCCAACTGGTCAACGAGGCGGCTGCTTATTTCGTAGCGCCTTTGTCTGGCGCCAGCGAAGTGCCTGCCCTGCGCACAGAAGCCAGCGGCATGGTGATCCTGGAAGTAAACGGCGGCGGCGTTATGGGAACCGGCTCGGTCCGGAACCTAAGCAGCCCGGTGGCTACCGACATTGCCGGCGGCGCCCATATCCACCAGGGATATGCCGGACAGAACGGACCGGTCGCCCAGGTTTTGGGCATCAACCCGGACAATGGCATTTTTGCCGCCCCCGCCAACCGGTTTGCCATCACCCCGGGCTGGGGCGACACGCTGCGCATGCGCCGCTATTACGTCAACGTCCATACGGAAAACAACCCTATGGGCGAGGTGCGCGGCCAACTGCTGCCCCTGGCAACCACCTACTTCACGGCCAGCCTGAGCGGCCGGAATGAAGTACAACCGGTAGCAACCGGCGGACAGGGCGGACTGAAGCTGGAGCTCACCGGCAACCAGCTGGCCCTCACCGGCGCCTTCTCCGGCCTTACCGGCGATTTCGATGCCAATGTGGCGGGCGGCTCTCACCTGCATATCGGCGCTCCCGGAGAGAACGGCGGGCTGGATATAACGCTGGCCCCAACCCTGGCCCCCGGCCTGAAGAGCGGCGTCTACACTGCCGCGGACAACAGCATCGAGCTGACTGAAGAACAGGTAGCCACCCTGCGCGCCGGCAACAACTACTTCAACCTGCACACCACCGAGTATGCAAGCGGAGAACTGCGCGGACAGGTACTGCCGGAGATCAACTTCTTCCCCTCCGGCGAGGCGGCCATCACCGCTCCTGCCGACGGTGCTGCCCTCACCATCGAAGGGAATCCGGAAACGCTTTTTGCTCCCCGGTGGGAAACGGCTTCCGACCGCGACCAACTGGCCTACATCTGGCAGCTCTCCGCCACCGACGACTTCAGCTCCCTGCTCGTCAACCAGAATGTCGGCGGCAACCAGGTGTTTGAAACCACCTTCGGCGTGGTCGATGTGCTGCTGGAGCAGGCAGGCGTTGGCCTGGGCGAAACCGTCACCCTCTACCACCGCGCCCTGGCTTCCGACGGCAGCGTCGCCACCGCCGGCGCACCCGCCAGCGTCACGCTCACCCGCGGCGTTATCACCGGCACGGTGATCATAGGCCGGGAAAGCCTGCGCATGAAGGTTTTCCCCACCATCGCCCGCGAACGCGTCAACGTGCGCCTGCAAAGCAGCCAGCCCTACGACGGCCACCTGTTGCTGCGCAACGCCAACGGCCAGACGCTGGACATCCGCCCGGTACAACTGACGGCTGGCACAAACGACGAACAGCTTGACGTCCGGCGCCTGCCCGGCGGCAATTACTACATCCAGCTCGCTATCGATGGCCAGCTGATCGACACACAGCCGGTTATCGTGGAGTAATCGTTAATCTACCTGCTGATTTTTGAAACCTCCATTACATAAGCCCTGGCGGACTTGCTTCCGCCGGGGCTTTTCCTTGGACGGGCCACTTTCAAGTGGCCCGTTATATCTCCTCTCTGGCAATTGCCTTATGCCATTCGTTCACCTTCATCAGCGCGGCTGACCCGTACCACGGGCGCAGCTCCATCACCAGCCGGCCCGCCTGGATGGACGGGTCGGTTGCCGTGAGCGCTTCGGCCTCCTCGATGGTACGGACATCGAATACGTAGATGCCCCGCACCTCGCCATTGTCCATGAAAGGGCCGGCGAGTACCAGCTTGCCTTCTTCCGCCAGGCGGCGGATGTTGTCGAGGTGGGCGCGCTGCAACCGGGCCGCCTCCAGGGAATCCTGGCTGCGGGTGGGGCCGGCCTTGAGGAAGGCCATCACGTATTGCTTCATGCCGTAGGGGTCGGCGCCCAGCTCCCGGGCCAGCTCGGGATCGTAAGCAGACGTGTCAGGGGTTTCGGTTTTGGCGGCTGCCGTTTCGGTGGAAGAAGAACCGGGTTGGGTGCATGCCGCCAGCCACAGGATGGAGAAAAACAGAAATAGTCGGGTCATAATGATTGTTTTTTCGAAAAATAACAAAAGTCCGGAATTGGAGGATAGAATCGGGACAGGGTATTTGAAGGGTTGTCGGCATTTGGGCGAAAAAACAGAGAAATGCGTGAAGCGGGACACTCCTTAAAAAGTGACTTTCTTCGTATTTTCAACGCTCGTTTCCATAATTGCTCTTTGCAACTTATACAATTCAATATTACATGAAGAAAAAACTATCCCTTTTGGCCGCTGCCTTAGCTGCCTGCCTCGCGCTTCTTTTCATCTACCCGAATGCATCGCCGGAGGAGGCTGGAAGAGGCAACCCGGCAAAAAAAGAACAAACCCCAACCGACTGGCTTTTCAACCAGCGCGCCTATCCCCACAACCATATCAATTACCAGGCCTACCGCGACGCCGTTCGCCAAACCCGCCTGGCCCGGGCCTCTGTTCTGGGCCGGGGAAACAGCGAGGCATGGGAAGTGGCCGGCCCGGTCAACATCGGCGGGCGGATCACGGATATCGCCCTCCATCCGACAGACCCCGCCATCATTTACGCCGGTGCCTCAGTAGGCGGCGTTTTTAAGTCTGTGGACGGCGGCCTGTCCTGGGAAGGCATATTCGAAAATGAAGGGGTGCTGACCATCGGCAATATTGCCCTGGCGCCTTCCGATCCGAATATCTTGTATGTGGGCACCGGGGAAGCCAACGGTTCGGCCGCTTCGGGCGCCTTTTTTGGCGACGGCGTTTATCGCTCGGCCGACGGGGGTGCAAGCTGGCAGTACCTGGGCCTGGAGAACTCCCAGCACATCGGCCGCATTGTGGTCGACCCGCAGGATCCCGGGCGGGTCTTCGTGGCGGCCGCCGGCCTGCTGTACGGAAAAAATGAGGACAGAGGCTTATACCGAACCGAAAACGGCGGGCTGAGCTGGGAAAAGGTGCTCTACGTCAGCGATTCCACCAGTTGCATCGACGTGGCGATCAACCCGCAGAACCCGGACATCCTCTACGCCGCCACCTGGGAGCGCATCCGCCTGCCCTGGGAGCGAAGCTATGGAGGCGTAACCTCCCGCCTGTACCGATCACTGGACGGTGGCGACACCTGGGCGCCGCTCACCAATGGCCTGCCGCCCAGCGATGAGGAGCGGGGCCGCATCGGCATCGCCGTTTCTTCTTCCAACCCCGACATCCTGTACGCCACTTATACCACTAACCGGATCACCAATGTCTTTGACGGCATCTACAAATCGACCGACGGAGGCGACAGCTGGTTTCGGGTGGACAATGGAACGATCAACAACCTGTATGCCTCTTTCGGCTGGTTCTTCGGCAACATCAGGGTGGATCCCACCAATCCGGATGTGGTTTACGCCATGGGCGTCAGTTTGTATAAATCCGTCGATGGCGGCGTGAGTTGGAATGAAATTACCAACTCCATGCACGTAGACCAGCACGGACTGGAAATCCATCCACTGAACCCCAACTTCGTCGTGGCGGGCAACGACGGCGGCATTTACATCTCACAAAGCGGCGGAAACAGCTGGTCGCATGTCCAGGTGCTGCCCCTCACCCAATTCTACGAGTGTGAGATCGACTTCCTCCAGCCGGAACGAATCTACGGAGGAACCCAGGATAACGGCACGATAAGAACCCTTTCCGGAAACACAGACGACTGGGACAGGATACTCGGCGGCGATGGCTTTCACGTCATTGTGGATCCAACGGATAACAACATCATTTACGCCGAATTTCAGTGGGGCAACCTCTACCGCTCGTATGATGGCGGATTCGATTTCGACTTCATTTTTAACGGCGGAAACAATGACCGCACCAACTGGAACACCCCGGTCGTCCTCGACCCCTCTGACCCTGCGGTCATTTATTACGGCGCCAACCGGCTCTACCGCTCGCCAAACCGGGGGAACAACTGGGCACCCATCAGCGGAGACCTGACGGATGGCCAGCATCCCAGCGGCAGCCAGTCATTTGGCACCATTTCCAGCATTGCTGTGGCGCCCACCAACTCCGAAGTGATCTATGCAGGGACGGACGACGGCAACGTGCAGGTTACCCGGGACGGCGGCCAAACCTGGGAAAACATTTCTCAGGGGCTGCCGGAGAGATATATTACCGAAGTGGCGGTCGACCCTTATGATGAGCAGGTGGCCTACGTCACCCTTTCGGGCTACCGGTTTGTTGATTACCAGCCTCATGTGCTGCGGACTGCCGACGGCGGTCAAACCTGGGAAGACATTTCCGGCAATTTGCCGGAGATTCCCGTCAATGACATCATCATTGACCCGGCGGCCGGCCAAACCTTGTACATCGCCAACGACCTGGGCGTATGGTACACCGAAGACCTGGGCCAGGCCTGGCAGGTGCTGGGCAACAACCTGCCCATGACCGTGGTGAACGACCTCGATTTCCACCCCGAAACGCGCATATTGATCGCCGCCACCTTCGGCCGGTCCATACAGAAGTACCAACTGGAAGATGTGATGGTTGGAACCTCTGAGGCGACAGCCTCCCGAGGAGGCAAACTGGAGGTCTTTCCCAACCCGGCGCAGGCCGAAGCCTCCATCCGGTTCAGCTTGCCCGCACCGTTGGAAGCGAGGGTCGAACTCTTCAATTTGTCCGGGCAAAAGGCCGGAACCATAGCTGAGCGCCAATTTGATGCAGGCGAAAACCAGGTGCCTCTGGATGTAAGCCGACTGCCCGCCGGCCAGTATCTCGTCCGGTTGTATTCGGCGGATATGATCCTGACGGGGCGGTTCGTAAAGTGAGGATATAACCCGGTGCCCGGCGTTTCGCCAGGCGCCGGGATTTTCTTCCTGATTTGCCTCTCTGCAATTTGAGTAACTGCGGTAAACTTATTTTCCTGCTCTCAGTTTATTAAGTGAAGTTTCAAAACGAATAGAAATGCGCGTGTCTTTTCCCTCATCCTGCATGCTCTTATTGCTGGCCCTTCCGCTGCTGAATGGTTGCCAATTGCCCGATAAGGCGGAGCATTCTGCTCACAAGGCCGCCGCTTCTGCCGGATATGCCAGTCATTCAAAATCAAACAACATGCGGACTATCAAAAAACTGCACCAAGCCGTCTACAGCCCCATCGACGACCTCATCACCTACCGTGCCATGCCCACCGGCAGCATCAGGCATCTCGACCCCTTCCTGTTTCTCAACCACCACGGGCCTCAGAAGTACGGCCCGAACAACAATGGCCTGCCCTTCGGCCCACACCCCCACCGGGGTTTCGAGACCCTGACCTACATCCTGCAGGGCGACATCATGCACCGGGACTCCATGACCGGAGAGAGCGTCATCAACGCCGGCGGCATTCAGTGGATGACCGCCGGCAGCGGCTTGGTCCATGCGGAAGTTTCTTCGGAAGCTTTCAAAAAAAACGGCGGCATGGAAGAGGTCATCCAGATCTGGCTCAACCTGCCCTCCCGCCTGAAAATGACGAAACCCAACTACATCGGCCTGCAGCAGGAAAGCATTCCGGCTATCAAGCTGGATGAAGGCAGGGTGACGGTCAACCTCATCTCCGGAACATGGGGTGACACACAGGGGCCGGTCCCTTCCCTGACCGGCATCCACACCACGAGCATCCAGCTTCAGAAAGGGGGTGTCCTGCAAACCGAAGTCGACGCGAGGCGGAACATCCTCTTCTACGTCGTGAACGGAGAAGTGGAAGTCAACGGCCAAACTGCCGCCACGCATACCCTGGTGGAGTTTGCCAACGAAGGCAAAGCCATTACAGCCAGGGCGCTCGCCGACGCCACGCTGATCTTCTGCCACGGCGAACCTTATAACGAACCGATCGTCGCCCACGGGCCGTTCGTGATGAATTCCGAAGCGGAAATCCGGCAGGCCGTCATGGATTACCAGAGCGGGAAGCTGGGCGGGCTGGAGGATTGATGCAAGGCCGCCAGGGGCAGGTTATATTGTTGAATTGTTATATTGCTGAGGCTGCTCCGGGAAGCCAGGTTGCTCCGGGTGGCCAGACGGCAACAAACAACCAGCAACAAACAACGAAATAAGCCCGCAAACTTGCCGGAAATACAGAACCATGGCGGAACTTTTAGAATGGATGATGCAGGCCGACCAAATGCTGGGAGAATTCATCTCCCACTATGGAAACCTTGTTTATCTCTTCCTGTTCCTGATCATCTTCATCGAAACGGGGCTGGTGGTCATCGCTTTTTTTCCGGGCGACGGGCTGCTTTTTTCGGCCGGCCTTTTTGCCGCCGCCGGTTCGCTGGAGCTGGCTGTTTTGCTGCCACTGCTGTCGGTAGCCACCATCGCCGGCAATACTTCCAACTATTACATCGGCAGATACCTGGGGCACCGCTTTTTTCAGAAAAAAGATACCGTCTGGGCCCGGCAGCTGAGGAAAGCCCATCAGTACCACGAGCGCTACGGGCCCTGGGCGGTGGCCCTCAGCCGCTTTTTCCCGTTCATGCGGACGCTGGTGCCCTTCGCCGCCGGTCTTACCCGGATGTCTCTCCGGCTGTTTACCCCTTACAACATCCTGGGCGGGATAGCCTGGATCTGCGCCTACGTGCTGGCCGGTTTTTTCTTCGGGGGAGTGCCCTGGGTCAAGCGCCACTACGGGCTCATTTTTTCGGGGCTGATCCTTTTCCTGTTGCTGGTTTTGGTCTATGGGATAGGCAAGGCGTTCCGGGACCGGCACCGGCGGGCAGGGAATAAGGGATTGCGCAATCCCTAAGCGTGTGATGTAACAAAGGCATTGAGAAAACGCCGGAAACCAGAGTTGCCGGTTGTCGGTTGTTGGCCAGAAAGCCCCGGGTACCCGGGCTGACAACAAGCAACCAACAACAGACAACCTGCCCGGCCTGGAGCGATGACTGGAGTATCGCTTTTCTCACGACCTCCGTTACATTACCTGTATCCCCGCCGCTTTATACGGCCCCAACAGCGCGTGGCCGGGGTCTAATTCAGTGATCAGATAGTCGACTTCATCGATGGGGGCGATCCTGATCTTCTGTACATTGTCCAGCTTTTCGGAAATAGCGAGGACGGCCACCTTTTCGGAAGCCTTGATCATGGCGCGCTTAACGTCGACCACTTCCCAGTCGGAATCGGTGACGCCAATCCGGGCGTCGATGCTGTTGGTGCCGATCAGGCAAAGGTCGGGGCGGATGTCGTGCAATACACTGATGACCTCGCCGCCGGTACTGATCTTGGCGTTTCGGGAAATGCGCCCCCCGATGAGGATGGTTTCGGAATTGGGGTGCTCGGCCAGTTGCAGGGCCACCAGCAGGCTGGGCGTGTAGAAGGTGACTTCCAGTTCCGGAGGAAGAATCCGGGCTAACTCCACCGTGGTTGTTCCGCCGCTGATGAGCACCAGCATGCCGTTGGAGAAAAGAGGGACTGCCTTGCGGGCAATGGCGGTCTTTTCCTGGTATTTGTAAATATCACCCCCCCGGTAGGAGTTGGTCTGGAAAGATTTGGAAAGCGCGCCGCCCCGGACTTTGACCAGCTTGCCTTCCTCTGCCAACTCCTGGAGATCCCTCCGGATGGTGTCTTCCGAAACGGCCAGCTTTTTACTCAGGTCGGCGTGCAACACCTTGTTGCGGATGTTGACTTCTCTCATGATCAGGGCATGGCGCTCTTTTTTTAACATCGGACAGGTTTTTGTGAGTACAGACTAATGATTTTTGAGGGTGTTTGGGCGACAATTTTGTACAGGTGATTGCTCTTGTAATATTGCAAATTATTGCAAATAATGCTATTTATTTTATGGTTTTCTCCTCGGATATGCAGGGCAAAGACAGGATGGGCAGGTTTGGGGGGCTCGATGCTTGGGAAGACAGGATTAACAGGATGGGCAGGATTGGGGGGCCCGGTGTTTGGGGGGACAGGATTAAGAGGATGGGCAGGTTTGGGGGGCTTGGTGTTGGGGGTGACTGGATTAACATGTTTTGAAGTTTGGGGGGGGATGGGCTAGCGTGTTGAGTGTGTTTATCTTTTCGTTTTATATATGTGAGTCCTGCTTGTTATTCGTTTGTACTCAGCTTTCTGTTTCGGTATGCGGTG
>JAGFJD010000219.1 GCA_024102975.1 Phaeodactylibacter sp.
TAATCAAAAGTAAAGGCGGCTCCCTGGCTTTGGGCTATCAGGCGAGATTCGGGTGCTTAACACTCGGCATTGGATGGGTGCTCCGGGTTAGCCAACCTCAATGGAGTGGCCCGGCAGATATTTTCGACGATTCCTTGTATACTACTACTTATCCTTGGAAGGTGAACGTTCAACAAGGCTTGCGCCTTGAGACAGGGTTCAACTTCTGAGTTCAATTAATCCTATGTGGTCCGCATTTTTTAACAAAAAAACTTCACCATGAAATCCAGGGCTTTATTACAAATGGGCGCAACCATTTTCGTGATTTTTTGCATGCTAACAACACATAATTGCAGCAAGGAATCACTTGTAATCGGTGATCCTTCAACTGATTTAGATAGCATCCTGACCCAGATTGTTAATGATACGCTTTGCATGGATTTTTACCTTGGCTTAAGGCAACTGCCATATTTGGAACAGCCTGAATCGATTCCGTCTCCAACCAATATTGGCGATCCCATTATTGAAGAAAGCGGCAATTATGTTTGTGAAGTCCAAACAGTAAAATGGGCGCCGGAATACAATGAAATGTTCCTTTTGAACCCCAAAACAGAGACCATTTATCCAATAAATTTAATAGATGCAAATAGCGTGTCTACGGGTGCTTATACCCCCATTTCTAATGTGGAACGCGCCCCAGCAACCATTTCAATCTCGCTACTTACTAATCCTGGAGAAAAACCATATATTGTTATATCTGATCCAAGCCTTTCCACAGTACGTGACGCTACTAATATTCTACTTCACCGGGTTGCTCCTGGCTCGACTCCCGCCTTTATCAATTTCGACATTCAGGAAATTCGAGCGCGGGAAGAAGCCAAATTGGGTATACAGACAAATTTTAGTGGATGGGGCGCAAAAATTTCTTCGTCTTACAATTTTGAAACAGATGAGAAAATGAGTCGGTTTCTGGTAAGGTTTTACCAGATATATTACACAATTGACATGGATTTGCCCAATACGCCTTGCGCTATGTTCAAAGATGGACAACTTCCTGGTTTAGATATTTTCAACGGTACCAGCCCGGTTTACATATCCTCCGTCACTTACGGGCGTATGGTCTATTTCATGGTAGAATCGAGTGAATCCTCCCAATCCATGAAAGCTGCCTTAAATGCTTCTTTTCATAGTTTCAAAACCAGTTTCGGGTTAAACATTAGTTATGAGCACAGTCAAAAATTGGAACAATCTCATATTAGCGCATTAGTAGTTGGTGGAAATTCAGATGATGCAGTTCTGCCAGTGACTGGGGTGGACGGCTTACTCCAATTCTTGACTGCTGAGGGTAACTTTTCTGCAACTTCGCCGGGAGCGCCTATTGCCTATACCATGCGTTATTTAAAAGACAACTCCGTTGCTCGGATAGTGTTAAATTCAGAATATAATATCCGGAATTGCGAAGTTAAAGGAGAAGAACATACGTTCACCCCCAATAACAATAACGGAAATGGTTATTACTACTGTGCTCAATTGGACTGTGTAAACTGTGATGAAGATTTTGGGGGACATGGTCCGCAAGTAGAGGGCAAGATTGAATTATTGCCAAAAAATGGAAATGAAATTTGGGCAAAAATTAATTTTACCTGGGAGGAAACTAGAAGTAATTGGACTAAGGGTGTTGTCAAAGAGGAATTTCACCTTTACACCTTGCCACAAGGAAAACAATTTGTCGCGTTTACTACTGATGCAACAGCATATATATCGTATACTGATACGGGGTTTGAGGTTGATCAGCCCCCCGTAACAGGCGGAGATTTCATTCAAAAAGCACTAGTTGTTGGCGATACTCATAATGGAGATTTTGAATGCAATGAAGACCTTGATTCTAATGTTCGAATCTTTTTCAAAGAGATCAAAATCATGATGAAGACAAATTGAATAATTTTTCTCAATACCCCACTGATAATTGGTAGAAGGTATAATAAACCTTAATAGTAAAAACATCCAGTAATGAAACAATCACTGACCCTATTGTTCGCCTTTCTCAGTTTGTACACCTTTGCGCAAGCGCCACGAGGGTTTAATTATCAAGGCGTAGCGCGTGATGCCACCGGCACTCCGTACGACAGCGTGCACATCAATGTCACGATCAGCATCCTTGATGGTTCCGTTAGCGGAACGCCTGTTTATTCGGAGGCTCATTCTACCTACACCAACCGATTTGGGCTTTTTAACCTGATAATTGGGAGAGGAGACTCAATAAATGGGGACTTTCCCAGTATTGATTGGGGAAATGCCCCCAAATTTCTCAAAGTCGAAATTGATAACCAGTTCATGGGAGTTACCCAATTGTGGAGCGTCCCCTATGCGCTATATGCTCAAAACAGTTCTGAATGGATAAAAAGCACCAATGGAATTTATCGAGTTGACGGGGGAGTGGGTATTGGCGCGCTGCCGTTATCCTCCACCAAATTGAATGTTGTCGGACATCACTCTGGGCCCCCTTTTGCAAATGGGGATATCCTTTCGGTGTCGCACAGCAATTCCGGAGGTGCATTAGTGTTTGGACAATTAGACTCCAACCAGTGGTTTATTCAATCTGCTAAACCAGGTGGGCCCGGAACTTTAGCCTTAAACCCTGAGGGAGGAATTGTATGCGTTCCGGTTCTTAAAGTTACCGGGAATGACATCATTGAAAAAACCAATGCTACAGAAATCCTGATCCCTGGTGAAGTCATCGTCATTGACCCGGAGGAGCCTAATCATGCTAAGCGAAGTACCAAGGCTTATGATCAACTTGCACTGGGCGTTGTCAGCGGAGCAGGAGGCGTACAGCACGGCATGGAGCTATCTCAGGAAGGCCTTTTGCAGGGTAACACTCCCTTTGCTATTGCTGGACGAGTATATGTAAAAGTCATCGGCGCCGTAAAACCGGGCGACCTGTTAACCACCAGCGATTCACCAGGACGGGCGATGGCAGCCAAAAACCGTCGAAAGCGGGATGGAGCGGTTATCGGCAAAGCATTGTCTTCTCCCAATGAGGAGGGATTGGTGTTGATGCTGGTGCAGACGAGGTAGAAAGGGAGGCTTGGCAAATTTGAAAATACAGTCCTAAACCGGGATGTTATAACATACTGCTTCCTTCCAACATTTTTCAACCCTCGAAAAAAGAAAAAATGAAGTCAATAAATATTTCAGCACGAACACTTGCTTACTCCTTCAATAGACATAAAATACGGACTCTCCTGGTATTCATTAGTATTTGTTTCCTTTCAACTGGACTAAGCTTTGCGCAAGCGCCAATGAACCAACTCAAATTCAAAGGAACCCACAACTCTTATGCCTGCTGTGGCGGCGAGACCTGTATATTATTCTGGTGCAACTGGGACAACAGTTGCCCGGTCATGCACAATCCCCTGCGGGAGCAGATCGACGACTACGGCGTCTGGGCGCTGGAGCTGGATTTCAGCGTTGAAGTCGTAAACGGTTCGCCCGTCCTGTATGTCGGCCACAACGATTCGCAAGGCATAGAGACCTGGTCGCATCCGGATTGGGGAACAACCCTCAGGGATTTCCTGATCGATATTCGCAATGCAAGAGCTTTCCAGTTTCGCCCGGTGATCGTGTTTTTCGACTACAAAACATGGGGGCATCCCGATTATAACTCAGAGGGCGCCTGGGGCCCTGTACTGCACGCCCTTTTACTGGAGGTTTTCGGAGAAAACGGCATTTTCGGCCCCGGCGCTTTTGCAGCCAATAATTCGCAATGGCCAACCGTGCCTGAACTGGCAGGAAAAGTCATTCCGTATAACAGCTTCTACGGCAGCGATTATTTGTTTGGCGGAGCACCCTTTTCCCGTTGGATCAAGGACGATTACACCAACGCCAGTCAAAGGGCAAGCATGATTTCATCCGGTACCTACACCATTATTTCTCCGGATCAATATCAGGAAAACTGGACTTTCGATCTCACCGCCCCTCCCAATCCGGTGTATGTCCAAAGCGGCGCTCCGGAATCTTTCCAGGTTGTGAATCAATATGGGCACGACTGTGATTCTGACCCCTATAATGTCGGGAGCCCCTTCCAGGTATCGCAACAAGGCACCTTCCGCTTTCCTTTCAACCAGGTAGGGGAAGCGGTTAATAAAGCGGAGCCGGGGTGGACGATATTAATACAGGCGGGTTCCTATCCGGAAACACTAACCATCAGTAAGCCATTGACCCTGATGGCGAATGGGGGGGATGTCGTAATTGGGAATTAGATGCTTTTACTTTTCTGTTATTTCAATCAATAAACTTTACGTCATGAAAACATCAATCCTTATATTTCTTACTGTGCTGTTTATAAACCATTTACACTCCCAGGATACCCTTACGATCGAACGGCAGGTTATCGCGACGGCAGGCGGTTATGCCGTCGATACGGATAGCGGCCTGAGCCTGAGCTGGACTATAGGTGAACCAATTACAGAAACTGTTTATGGAAACACTTTGATTCTGACACAAGGGTTTCAACAGCCTGATTCGCTGAATACCGTTGGCACAAATGTCAAAGAAGTACCCCTGGAAGAATTGGGGCTTAAGGTCTTCCCCAACCCTGCCGCCTTTGAGATAAATATTCAAATTGCCAAACCTGAAATGATGCCGTTATGGCTCCGGGTTTTCGATTCAAACGGAAGAATGACCTTTACCCGGCTCATAACACAAGAAACCAGCACTTTGGACGTCAGCAGCCTGGCGAGCGGTAGTTATTATCTCCATTTCTACAGCAGCGAACGGCAACTTGCTGCGGCAATAAAATTACTGAAATCTAATTAAAAACACACTTTTAATTCTGACACCATGAAAACTTATGTATCCATCTGTTTCTTGTTTTCCTTCATACTGCAGATTGCGTGGGCGCAGCCATCCACAGGCTTTAATTACCAGGCGGTGGTTCGGGAAGGCAATGAAGTGTTGAAAAACACTGTTGTAAGCATCCGGTTCTTTATCCTCCGTGGTGCTGGAAACGGTCCTGTATCCTATCAAGAGGTGTTTTTAGATACAATGACGAATGAATATGGCCTTTTAAACCTTCAAATTGGAAGAGGTGTTCCGGAATCCGGCAGGTTCGATACCCTTGCCTGGGGCGCCGCGCCTTATTTCCTGGAAGTAAGGCTAAAAAAAGACGGCGCTGGCGAATTTATTAAAATGGGAGACGCCACAGAGATATTGCACGCTCCACAACCGCTTTCCGGCGGCGGCCGCTTTGTCGGCATAGCCCCCATATTTGGTTTCGACGAAGGCGCCGCTCAAATCATCGGGACATCCTGGCAGTCCGTCACCAGAACGCAGTATGGTTCCCTGGAAGGCATGTTCCCTCAACCGGTCCACCCTGGCACCGTTCGCCAGTATTACCTTTATATCCGGAAAGCAGATGACATTAACGAGTGTGCAGAAAACACTCAATGGCGCTTTTGGTTCACATGGGCTAATTCACCCGGCCATGAATTCGCCGTACGCAGAAATTGGGGGCCTCTTAAGGAAGGGAACTACCACATAATAGAAACACTTCCAACAATCACACAAATACCTGGCAATAATCATTATTGGAGACTGGAAGCTCGAATCCCGGCGAGCTGTCCAGACAGGGAAATGAGGATTTTTGGTATATATGTGATGGCGGTTGATGTGCCGGGCGGTCAGAATCCTCCGTTAAACCTGAATATCGATCCTACTCCTGGCATTTCTGCGAAATATTTGTTGGGAGGAAGTGACGGAGGTATCCTGTATGACCCCAGTGGATTTTGCAGGCTAAGAGGACAGTTTGAAATAAATTTAGAATCAGGTTCCGGGCCCTCCGGAAGAGACGGCCTAATCATAAAATCTTCATCGGATAATACTGAATCTGTAATCCTAACAAATACTGAGGGTTTTTTATTTTATAGAACTGAAAACAGGGGTCCCGCCAATGTAACAGCCAGGTCTCTGACTATTACCGGCGGCGATGTTACCGAGGCTCGCTACAGCACAACCGGGGAGCAGTTTCCTCCAGGCTCGGTGGTCATATTCGATGAAACACAGCAAGGTAAGGTTCGGCTTGCCGAAACACCCTACGATAAAAAAGTAGCCGGCGTCATTAGCGGGGCTGGAAAGTACTTTGCCGGGGTATGTCTGTTACAGGAAGAACTGGCAAAGGGCGCTATGCCGGTAGCCCAGGCAGGCTCAGTGGAAGTGTTGGCTATCGGTCCTATTGAAGTGGGCGATCTGCTCACCAGCAGCAGGGCGTCTGGCTTTGCCATGGCAGCCAAAAACCGGCGGAAGCGGGAAGGAGCTGTTATCGGGAAAGCCGTGACGTCTCTCCATGCCGACGAGCGAGGCTTGGTGGAAATGCAAATTGAAAAGCATTAGGGATAAGACTAAGCCATGTCTATTTTCAAACCCATTGATAAAAATAAGACCATGAAGAAGCAAACCCTATTTTCAGCCATATTGATTGTACTCAGCCTTTCACTTTTTGCCCAAACGCCCTACGCTTTTAAATACCAGGCAGTAGTCCGAAAAAATGGAGTTTTACTAAACAGTCAACCTATTACCGTTCAGGCTAACATCCTTAGAGACGGCCAAACAGTCTACTCAGAATCACACAATACAACGACCAATGAATTTGGCTTATTCTCCATCAATATCGGAATGGGGCATGATCCCGATGGGGATTTTTCAACCATCAACTGGGGAGATAGTTCTTACACCCTTAAAATAAAAGTGGATGACAATGATGAATTCCCGGAAAGCCCCATTTTGGCGGTGCCGATAGCCCTATGGGCAAAAAATAGTGGCGACTGGACGAATATTGGAGACACATCGCTTACGACTTTAAAAAAAGTTGGAGTCGGTACCAGTGATGTTTTAGGAACTTTTCAAGTTGTCAGTCCCCAGGAAACTACAGATCTGGTCGTTGGAGGCAGTGAACCCGGCAACACTTACGTACGTATCTCGACCACTTCTCCTGATGGAGGAGCCGGAGAAATTCAATCTGTTGAGGCAGCCGGGGGAGCATACGGAGCCTTTTACCTGAATCCTAAGGGAGGCAGAGTAGGAGTAAGAACTGATGGTGCTGAACCGACCGCCGCCTTTACCGTCAGAGGTGATTTTAGTTTAATGAATAGTGGTGATCCAAATTTTTCTGGCGGCAAAGTGCTGCATATTGATACGATGTCAAGTTTTGCTCCACAGACCGGAGCGATGGGTTTTAGAATGATGGCTGCCTACCCACATGCCGGAGGTTGGCATAGTGGCCCGGGGGTTGACGTGCTCGGCTACAATGGTGACATCTGGATCGGCACTGACTGGGACGGCAACCCTCTTGGGAATGTGGGAATAGGGACTCGTTTTCCTCAGGCCAAACTTGATGTAAGCGGAACAACCCGCACCAAAATCCTTGAAATCACAGGCGGTGATGTAGCCGAAGCCCGGCACCCTGCCATGGGATATACTATTGAACCCGGTATGGTTGTCGTGTTCGATGAAAATGAACCAGGAAAAATACGCACCACGACAAAACCCTACGACAGAAAAGCAGCGGGCGTGGTCAGTGGCAAAGGCAAATACTTCGCCGGTGTCTGCTTGTTGGAAGGAGAACTCAAAAAGGGAGCGCTTCCTGTCGCTCAGATCGGCACGGTAGAGGTTTATGCCGTTGGCCCTGTGGAAGTGGGCGACCTGCTTACCACCAGTGCTGTTCCAGGCCACGCCATGGCAGCAAACGACCCCTATCAATGCCTGGGAACCGTTATCGGAAAGGCAACCTCTTCGTTGAAATCTGGTGAAACAGGAGTGGTGGAAATGCAGATTGAAAAGCATTAGAGTATCAATCTGATAAAGTATTGGCACACGAAATCAGGTTCAAAACCCTCATTAAAAAAACGTCATGAAAAAACAGATTGGCATTTGGATATTAGTGATGCTGTTAAATTGCCTTTCCGGGCAAGGACAGGATGCCAGGATATACTACGAAGGCACCTACTATAATGGCCCATACCGCGACCTCAACCTCGGGCAAACCGTTTTCGTCAATTCCGACGGCGACGCCATCAGCATTAGGATATTCGACCCTAATGTTGCCCTTAAAGTCACAAAAGTAGACGGGAACTTCAACCCTCTTCCTATCCCGGCATATTATTTCATCTACACGGACCGGGATTTTCCCGAGGTATTCGGCACGGACCAGTATTCTGATATCAACCTGCGGGTGGAGTGCATCCCCAGGGCCAATAGCTGGCAGGAACTGCCACAGCCGCAGGTTTACGTGCCGTTTGATATTACCAACAGCAACCCTCATCCGGAAAATGACGCTTATTTAAAACCATTTGTTGCCGGGCACCGCATGCTGGTCCTGCGCCGGGCATTTATTTGGGAAAATTCAGAAGAGGTTGGTGGGTTTCATGGCCCTTACGGCGATGTAAAAATAGAGGTGTACCCTCCAAGCCTATTGTCCTATTCCGAAGAGTATCTGGCCATCAACTGGCCGGCCATAAGCCCAGGCAACATCCTTTCGGGCAGCGACTTGCCCGGGCCGATATGGTCTGGATATGCTCCGGCACTTTACCCCGACCCTTACGACGAATGGGTGGACGGGCCCTTCGGTTGCCTGTATTCCAACATCGCGGTATGGGATTGGACAGCGCAGGGAGAACAATCCATCGGGATTTGTATAGCGGAAGCCGACTCTCCTAATGCTTTCATGGGAAAAAGCCAGTTTGCCATCACGCCCGACATGGAAGGAGAAATATTAGTAAAAGTTTGGGGCTTCGGTTTTGTAGTGCTCGAAAACATTTGGGGGCCGGACTCCGGCCGGGAACCCAGCGTAGCCAAAGGCCATGTCTATTGGTATGGAGGCTGGGACGGGCAATACCCGGTAAGTGTGTATGGCCCCCAAAACCCGGCAGTCCCTTGCGAAACCTGTCCTGGAAATCAATTCCGGCCATTTACAAACGGCCAATTCTGGAATTTCCATAACAACCCGGCTTTTGACGGCTACAAGGTAGGTCTGTTGGGCAGAAGGTTTCCTGCCGGCGTATATGACCGGCCCCGGACTTATTGTGCTATAGATGGGCCGGTGGTTTTTGGGCAGGAGTAAGCTGGCTGATAAGCATACGGTTAATACAATCTGAAAATTGGTAGTGCATTAAATCCGTTGATCTATCCAGTGAACCAGGAGGTCCGCTCTCCATATACGCCATGGCTTCAACGGATTTAATACGCTACCCAAAAATTCTTTACTGATGAACAGAATAGTTTCAATGCTGCTTCTTGTCTCCATCTATCTTTCCATGGGTTCGGGAGGGTGTGGCATTGATATTGGAATGAAAGAAGACATATTCCGGATATACTCAAAGTAGCAGTGAAGGTTCAACAGGTTCAGATGGCAGGCATTCAAATATTCCGGAATACAAAGCATTTAATTTTATTATCAAGATAAAATGATCAACATCCCGAAAAATGCTCTCAACCAAATCGTTTATCTGGAAATATGAATCCGGTCACAAATAAGTGTCAATGAAATTCTATTCTCTGCCAATATTAGCATATTTGCTCCTTCCCTGTCAGACTATCACGTCCCAGCCTTCTTGGACGTTCAAGAAGGAAAAAAACGGCATCAAAGTCTACTACCGAGAGCCAGCTGACAGCAGGATCAAAGAACTCAAAGTAACCCTTCAAGTAAAGGGCTCACTTGGAGCAGCCGCTTAATTAATGGAATGATTGAAGTTGAATACTATCTGAAGGCAGATCCCAGAGGTTTCATTCCAGCCTGGGCAGTGAACTGGGCCCTGGACATAGGACCGGTCAAATCGTTGACAAAATTTCGGGAACTGGTCCAATCGGAGGCTTACTATCATTTCATGCTACCTTTTATACAAGAGCCTTGAAAGTACTTGCACTCCATCTTAACCACTCATCTCTAACGAAGGCGGAGTGCCAACAATAAAACCATTTAACAATATACCCCGCTTCACTACCCCTTCCCCGCCACCATCTCCTCCGGGAACGGAAACACAATCGTCGAGTTCTTCTCCGCCGCAATATCCGCCAGGGTCTGGTACAGGCGAAGTTTGATAGCAGATGGCGATTTATCGATCAGCCGGCCGGCCTCCAGCAACTTGGTAGCGGCTTGCTCCTCGACCAGCGCCAGGATGACCCGCGCCCGCCGGTTGCGTTCCGCCTCGGCCTGGTGGGCCATGGAGCGTTTCATGTTCTCCGGCAGTTCGATGTCCTTAATCTTGACGTCCTGGATGGAGATGCCCCCACTCCACTGGCGGGTCTCGGTTTCTACAATCTTGCGGATATTTTCACCCATCTCTTCGCGTTTGGACAGGATGGTATCCAGCTCGGCTTTGCCGCAAACGTCCCTCACGGCTGACTGCGCCAGCAGGGTGATGGCGTAGTTGTAATTCTCTACTTCCAGTACGGCCTTTTTCGCGTCCTCGATTTTGTAAAAAAGGACTCCGTCGATCCGGCAGGGCACGTTATTCTCGGTCATCACTTCCTGCGAGAGGATGTTGATGGTGATCACCCGGATGTCTACAAACTGGGCTGTTTCCACCACGGGGATGATCCACTGGATGCCCCGCGTGAGCATCGCCCACACCTCCGGTAGGTCGAAGATGGACTGGTCGTCACCGATGGCGACCGGCAACCGGAAGACTACGGCAAAATGGGACTGCCCACCAACAGCCATTCCCTGCACTATCGCCAGAGCAGCCGGATAAAAACCACAAAACCTGCGGAAAAAACACTTTACCGGAACCGCCGCACCACCACTGCCGCCCCTTTTTTCACCCGTTCCAGGGCCAGGCCGTGCCGCTGCAGGCTCTCCCGCGCGGACGCCAGGGAAGCGAAGTCCATCTCGATCCTTAGTTTTGTGTCGGCAGGCAGGCCGGTTTGGTTGACGACCGATACGTTGAGTTCCCCGGTGAGGAAGCGGGCCAGGCGGGACGGGGTGATGTAAACCAGCAACGCCGTTTTGTTGGCGTCATCTTTGTACTGGATGAAGTCCTTGGCCTCTGTGGTTTTAAACTCCTGAAGATCGGCGCTATCTCCTACGGACAGCTCCCACGCTTCCAGGACATTCGCCCACTCCAGTTCGAACCCGTACCGGCTCTGCAGTTCCCGGAGGAGGAGCGCCTTCCCGTCTTCCACCGGGTAATGGGCGGAAGTAAACAGGGCGTCAAGCCGGGTATCCTGCCCCCAATCCCGGAGCTGCACCTGGCTGCTGTCCAGCCCCAGGAGAAGAGGGATCATTCCGGAAAGCGGGTAGTTTTGAAAACGGATCACCGTGGCGTCGTCCTGCCCGTTAACCTGATAAGCGGTCGGGGCGGCGACGGAGGCCGCCGGGCCGAGGGTAAGGGTATAAGGCCGCTCGAAGCCGATATTGAAGGCGAAAGCTACCGGAAAGGCCATGAGTTGCCCATCTGCGCTTTCCACGGTCAGCTTATCGAAATAAACCGTGCTGGCGGGCTGTACTTTAAACAGTGCCCGAAGCAGGGCCGGCGTTTCCAGGCTGTCGGCGACGTACAGCTCCGGCAGGCCGTCCCGGGAAGCGACAAAGAGGTGAAACCCGCGGATGGGCAGTTCCTGGCGCCCCACCATCAGGCGCAGGCCGTGGGATATATTGGCGCGAAAGTCGTGCAGGTGGTAATTTTCGCTGGCCGGCGAAGCCAGCATATCGCCCCACCACAGGTTGACATCCGCGCCGGCAAAGGCCGTATATTCTGGCAGGGACAGCCAATCCTGTCCGCAGCCAAGCAGTTCCGAGTGGCGAACCTCCTTTGTCCGGAAGAGCCGGTCCTTGTCGGTGAGCAGGCGGCGGCGCGACCGGAACCCGGGGATGTGTATCACCTTATACAACCGGTTGTAGCGGTACAGCTGGTAAATATGGCGGGTAGCCTGCTCGGCCGTGTCGATCCGCAGCAGCGGGCGCCGCCCGGATTCCTGGATCACCTGGAAGCCGAAAACGTCCCCGCCGTATTGGGGCCGCGGTACCTGTACCGCCGGCACGTAAGGCTCGAATGGGTCCGCCACTTTGATGTTCACGGATTGTATGATGGCGCTGTCTGTTTTGGAGAACAGGCGGATGGAAAGAACGTCACCCTGCTGTATGCCCTGCCGCAAGGTCGAAACCACAGACGCCTCCAGCCGGCTGCTTTCGAACTTCGGATAGGAAAACCAGAAGGAGGAAAAACGGCTGTGAGGTTCCCGGTGGATGCTGACCACTTCAGCTTCCAGTTCGCGGCGGTTTTTGAGCAGCTTCAGCTCCTGCCCGACGATAGCCCTGAATTTCGAAAGATCCACTTCAATGCTGCCGCTGTAAACTTCGGGGTTGGCATATTTCGCCAGCGGGACATGGACGCCGCCCCACTGCACTTCGTAAGGGCTTTCCTGCTGTGGCCGTTCGTTGATGCTCAGGATATCCTGCCGCTGCGGGAACTGCTCCGGCGCAGGCCGGGGATCGGATTGGCAGGCCCGGAGGGCAAGCAACAGGAACAGGCAGGAGCGAAACGGCATAACTTGGTGTTTGGCAAACTAATATCTTCTTTGTTGCCAAAACAAGCAAGGCGGAAAGGCGGGTATTTTGCTAATGAATTGTTAAAGAGCATAAATAACTGCCCCGTTATTTAGTGCCAACAGCCCTCCTATCTTCCCCCATACGCCGGCCTGATCCATTCCTCCTTCGGCAGATACTTGCTCCCGCTCGCCCACCGGATACCCCGCGTGAGCATCGCCCACACCTCCGGCACCCCGAACGTGCCCGGGGAATGGCCAATGGACAGGTAGAACACCCGGCCCTGGCCGTAATATTTCTTCCAAGCGACCGGCATGACGGCCTTGTCGATCCAACTGTCGGCCTCGCCGGTGAAGGTAGTGGTCGCCAATACTTTGACGTTGGGGTCTACGTGCATGTAATATTGTTCGGTGTGGATGTCGAAATCTCCCACCCCCCGGGCCACCGGGTCGTCCGCGTCGGTGATATTTACGCGGTAATCAATCTCCCCGCCGGGATGGGCCACCCATTGCCCGCCGACCATATACTGGTATTCGGTATTGTTGCGGAAGGAATCGCCGGTGCCGCCGTGGCAGCCGGCCAGGCCTGTGCCGTTTTTCACGGCCTTCAGCAGCCCTGCTTCCTGCTCTTTGGTGATCTGGCCCATGGTCCAGTACTGGAGAATGAGGTCGACGGAAGACATGAAGGTTTCATCGGTGTAGATGCCCAGGGAGTCGGATACCGTTACCATAGCTCCTTCTTCCTCCAGCCAGGCATTCATCCTTTCAGCAAAAGCGCCAGGTTTATGGCCTTCCCAGCCGCCGTAGACGATGAGGATTTTTTTGCCTTTCAGGGTGGGGAGTTCGGAAGCGGGCGCTGCCGCCATTATCCGCAGTTGCTGGGCTTCTGCCTGGTTAGCAGAAAAACCATTCGCAACGATTGCCAAAAAAGCAACCACATACCACTTTGTCAAACCGGAATAAGCCATTTTATCCGTTTTTCATGAATATCCTGAACAGTTCACGCCTTCCAAAATAAGGCAAAAGTAGCAGACAGGCTCAGATTATGGCTGGCATTTCCTAAATTTACTAATCTGTATGCCCGTGTAACCATGAACCCAGGTGGCCATGAAAGCAATAAATAATAAATTCCTGCTGATCCTGCCATTCCTGGCGGCCGGGTTGACCCGGAGCGCTGCCCAATACGACCTGGACCGGCCCAGCCTCACCGTCCGCGCCGAAGACGGCCTGCCCAACCATTACTTCCGGGGGCTGGACATGGACGCCAACGGCTTTATCTGGGTGGGCAGCTACGACGGCCTGGCCCGTTTCGACGGCACGCAGGTCAAAACCTTTTTCCAGCACGAGGGCGATTCCAGCAGCCTCGCCCACAGCGCCATCTCCAGCCTGGCGGCAGCCCCGGAGGGTGGCAAAATATGGGTAGGCACCTACGGCGGGCTGAGCGTTTACGACCCGGCACTGGGCAGGTTTCATTCTTATTACCACATGCCTTCCGACTCGTCCTCCCTGCGCAGCAATTTCATCGAATGGGTATATGCCGACCGGCAGGGAACAGCCTGGGTGTCTTCCGGCAGCCAGGTGCTTACCCGTTACGATCCGGAAACAGATGCCTTTGTTCATTACCATCCCGAACCGGCGCCGGCCGGCCCGGAACACCTGGCGCTCAAAGAACGGATACAAGCCATCTGCCAGTCGCCGGGCAACGACTCCCTGATATGGGTCGGCACCAACCTCCGCCTCTTCAACTTCAATAAATACAGCCGCCGGTTCACATACCCATGGTCGGAGGCAGAGGGCACAGAGCAGATATTTGCCCATTCTGACGGGTGCCTCTACCTGCTCGCCAACAACGGGAACCTCCTGGTTTACGAGCCGGAACGCAATAAGATAGTCCGGGAACTCCGCCTTCGGGAGGGGTGGAACATCCAGAAAATACTCCGCCGGTCCGGCGAAGCGCTCTGGCTGAGCTGCAACCGGGGAGTGGCCCTGCTCGATACCCGGGCTTTCCGCTTTTCTTATCCCTGGGCCAACGACAACGATAAGAAAAAAACCTATGAAATAGACTTTGTGGACCCTCAGGGCCGCCTGTGGTCGGCCAGCGCCGCCGGCCTGCGGGTATACGACCCGCTGGCTACCCAGTTCCAAAATTATCTGTACGAAACTTCCGGCGCCATCCATCCTTATATTACTCAGAAAGTGCTGGAGGGCCCTGCCGGCCGGTATCTCTACCTGAACGTCAACGGCGGCGAGGGTATTTATCGTTTTGACCGCGAAACGGCCCAATGGTTGCTGATTCCCAAGCCCGCCGGTTACGGCGCGCCCCTCTTTTTCGGCAAGGACCTCACCCTGCTGCCTGACGGGCAGTTGCTCATCCTGGAGAGCAGCGAGATTTTCACCCTTTCGCCGGACGGGCGGTCGATGGTTAGCCACCCGGTCAATAAAAAACTGCCGGAGGAGAACAGCTGGCTCAATTTCCTCGCCGACAGCCAGGGCTGGCTGTGGCTGGGCGGCGGGAAAACCGGCCTGTTCAGGGTTTCAGCCGACGCCGGAACCGTTGAGCCTTTGACCGGCCTGTTTCCGCCCTGCAACCAGATGCGGTACCGCTATGCTTTCTATGAAGACAGCCGCCGCAATATATGGATCTCCAACTGCAGCGGCTTCGGCGTTTATTCTTATGAGCGCGACACCTTCTACCTGTTCCCTTACGAGGAAGGCGGCGCCAATGGCAACACCTTCAAAAGAGCCAAGGATTTTGCGGAAGCACAGGACGGGTGGTTATGGGTGAGCAACGAAGAGGACGGCGAGCTGGGGCGGATCAACCTGGATATTCCGGAAAAGGGCCTGAGCGAAAAATTTTCTCTGCGGGAAAAGGTGAGGAGCGGAGCGATCCCCATAAAAAAAGGAGTGGTTGCCGAGGTGTCCGCCATGACCAAACTCATTGTTGACGCCAATAATAACCTGTGGGGCATCAGCCCGGTGGGCCTGGCCAAGCTCGAACCCGGCCTAAGCGGCCTGGAGATTTACAACGGCAAAGACGGCCTGCTCTGGCTGGACGAAGACCTGAAGGTCGTCACTGCCAACCAGATGGAAAAGCTCTCCACCGGAGAACTCGTCGTTGGCTTCCGCAAGGGCCTGAGCATCTTCGATCCGCAGCAGCTGAGAGCCAGCCAGGAACAACCCCACCCCTACTTCACTTCTTTTAAAGTATATAACAATGAATGGGAAAGCGACTCCAGCCTGTTTCATGCCCATATTATCCGGCTGAAACCAGAACAGAACTACTTCTCCTTCGACTTTTCGGCCATCGGATACACTCATCCGGAAAAGTACCGGTACCAATACAAACTGGAGGGGGTCGACCCGGACTGGGTAGACGCCGGGCAGCGCAACTACGCAGCCTATACCAACGTTCCAGGCGGCGATTATACCTTCCTGGTCAAAGTGGCCAATAGCGACGGGTTGTGGAACGAAAAGGCCGCATCGGTGCGGTTGTCCGTGGCTACTCCCTGGTGGCAGCAGCTCTGGTTCCGGGGCGGCCTCCTGTTGCTGTTGCTTGCCGCAGCTTACGCGTTCTACCGCTACCGGGTGGGCCAGGTCAGGCAGGCCGAACGCCTGAGAGCCGACTTCGAAAAGAAGGTTGCCAACCTCGAACTGACGGCCCTGCGGGCGCAGATGAACCCCCACTTCCTGTTCAACTGCCTCAACTCCATAGACCATTACATCATCAAGAACGAGACCCGCAAAGCCTCCGAATACCTCAACAACTTCTCCCGGCTGATCCGCCTCATCCTCCAGAACTCGCGCTCGAACTACGTCAACCTCAAAGACGAGCTGGAAACGCTGTCTTTGTACATAGATATGGAAAGCCTGCGGTTCAACCACCGCTTCGGGTACGAGGTCCACGTCGACCCTAACCTGAACCCCCGGGAGATCGAAATCCCGCCCATGCTCATCCAGCCTTTTGTGGAAAACGCCATCTGGCACGGCCTGATGCACAAACCGGGCAAGGGGAAACTGAGGCTGGAAGTATCCAAATCGGACGGCTTCCTGAAATGCCTGGTCGAGGATGACGGCATCGGCCGCCGGAAATCTGCCGAACTGCGCAAAGCCGCGCCGGGAAAAAAATCCATGGGCATGAACATCACCCAGGACCGCATGGAGATCATCAATAAAATTTATAATACCAATACCAAAGTCAATATAACCGACCGGA
This sequence comes from Phaeodactylibacter sp., assembly GCA_024102975.1. Classification (GTDB taxonomy): domain Bacteria; phylum Bacteroidota; class Bacteroidia; order Chitinophagales; family Saprospiraceae; genus JACJXW01. Next base: position 16,730 of record JAGFJD010000219.1, read on the forward strand.
TAAATGAGCAGGGTGAGGTGGCGGGTACCCGGGTGGAGCTGTTGATCCCGGTTTGAAGTAGCCTCCCCCCAACCCGGGGCGGGAAGATTCCGGCACATCAAAAATTTTAACCGGCTCGCAGAGACGGTCAGAATATGTGTAAAAGTGTAAATGAAGGCCATTCACGAACAACCCTCAGGCAGCGAGACAGCGCTACGGCACAGGCCTCTCTTTTACACATTTACACGATTACACATTTACACAAAGATTGTGTTAACACATTTAAGGAGCTTTAATGTATGGTTAAACCGCACCGATTAAGAATAAAGTAACTAAGCCATAACACATCTTAACGATTCTCCCCCCTTTCTTTGTGGCATCAATTGTTACAAAACGCACTCCCCGTGAACCGTTCGAGACTCTAAAAAATTAAACCCCGCCTTTCAGATTCGCAAACCAAAATCACGCAACATGAAAAAGCTGTGTTTTTATGTTCTGGCCTCCCTGTTTGTCCTGGCGTTGTTGCCGGTGCCGGCCTCCGCGCAAAACTCCCGCGCTGCCCTGGAGGAGTTCTTCCGGGAAACGTTCAGCCGGAAACAGCAGGAAGGAGAAGTGGCCGTGAGCCGTAAAAAAACGGAAACCGGGCAGGAAGGGCGCACTACCCGCCGGGAAAGCCAATCGCCCAGCCGGAAAAGCGGCGGATATAAAAAACCACAGGAGCGCCGGGAAAACAGCCGCGCCCAGGAACACCCGGGGCGCAACCGGCAGGACGGATACGAAGGGCAAAGCCAGGAACGCCGCAGCCAGCGCTCAGGCCGCTGCGGAGAAAGCAGGAGCGGCGCCCGGGCAGAACGCTACGGCTCAAAAAGCGGGCATTCAAAGTGCGGCGCGGCCGGCTGCCACCGCCCCGGAAAACATAAAGGGCTACACAAACACTGATAAAACCCGAAGTTAAAAATTTAAGCTTTATTTAACGGATATGTTCGTTAACTTTTAAGCTTCCTCCTCGTCAAAAACAACAAATCACTTAACCTTATACCAAAACAATCTGCAAACTATGAAAACGATCATCAGCACCCTCGCTCTGGCAGTTATCAGCCTGGCCACCTTAAACGCTCAACGCAATTCCTTTTACATCGGCGCCAACGGCGGCGGCAATTTCTCCAAATTCAAATTCACTGAAGATTTGGCGGAATTGTACCCCGGCTCCAACCCCGTTTTCGGGCTGAACGGCGGCGCGACTATGGGCTTTGAAATCCAGAATTTCACGATCAGCACCGGCCTGCAGTACTTCCAGAAGGGCGGGGAATACCAGACCGAAAATTTTGACGGCGAACTCGGCACTGCCTTCTTTACCGGCAGGGAAAAACTCCACTTCCTGTCCGTGCCGGTACTGGTCGGTTACCGGTCATACCTGACACCCCGCGTGGCCGTCTCCATCGCCATCGGCCCCTCGTTCAACTTCGGCCTGAGCGGCAACCTGGATGAGACCACCGAATATTTCGGGACGGACGATACCAAGGTGGACAACTACAAGCTGGCCTTCGGCAACGGCGTGAACGAGGACTACCGCCCCACGATGGTAGGCTTCCAGGTCTCCCCCGGGTTGGTGGTCGCCCTCAATGAAACCAGCAAAGTAACCTTCAACGTGACCTGGGACAGCGGCGTGGCCGACATGTTCAACCCGCGCTACAAAGATGCCAACGAGTTCTTTACAGCCAACAAGGGCGACCAGCTGAGCCGTTCGACCATCTTCTCGGTAGGCTACGAATACCACTTCAATTTCGCCGACCGGTATTAATTGTTTTAGCCGCAAAACCTGCCCGGCCTGGGCTGGTCTTGGGGGGCAGCTTTTGCGGCTTGCTAAAAAACCAGGGTTATGTTAATATGTAATAATTGTTTCACGGTCAATGAGGATGGGGTGGAAAGCTGCCGGCACTGCAACATGAAGGGCAACTTCAGCCACCAGGACGACGAAGGCAAGGCCGGCGACCCAATGGAACCGGAAGACCATATCGTCCAGTGCCGCAACTGCGGCCACGACACGCCGGCGGACGCCCGACAATGCGCAGAATGCCACTTCCCGCTTCCTGCCCGGATGGCCGGGGGAAAGATCGAATCCAACCCGCCGGTTTGGAGGAGCCTCCGGGCGGGGTAATTGTTGGGGACCTGAGGGAACGGTTATTGTAAAGCCGAAGTGAAAAATTGGCTACTGGTTATTAGTTGATTCCAGAGGCTCTTCTTATGCCATTAATAACCAATAACGCCACTTTGCTCAACTGAAGAAAAATAACCAGTAACCGGCCCCACGCCAGGCCCGACCAAAAGCAACACTCATGTCAAGAAGAAAAGCGGAATTATTCAATTTGTCCTTTCTGGACCTGCTGACCAGCGCGCTGGGGGCGGTGATCTTCCTGTTCATCATCACCCCCAAGGGCGGAGCGCCGGCCGCCAAGGTGCAACAGGCGGCGGTGTATATCGACACGGCCCAGATGAAGGTCTTTGGCAGCCTGCACGACAGCCTGCGCCACAAAACTGTGGGCGACACCCTCTTCGCCGTGCTGGTGGATTACAAGAGCATGCCGAAGGAGGTAAAGCCCCAGGCTTATATTCCCCCTCCCCGGCAGGAAGTGCCGGAACAGGTGAAGGTACCCGAAAACCGGGGCAGCCAGCCGCCGGCGCCGAAAAACGAACCGAAAAAAGAAGCCAATGTACCAGATGTCAAAAAGCCGGAACCGGAGAAGCCGAAGCCGGCCGAGCCAAAAGAACCCGCTCCGGAACCCCGGACGTACAAGGGAGACGCCCCGTCGGTGCCCTGCGTGGTTTCCTTCGAGGTCAACTGGCGAAGCGCCGAGGACAACGTGGACCTGTACGTCTGCAAAGGCGGCGACTGCGTCTACGGCGGCCGCAAGCGGGATGACAAGATCGGCCAGTGGGACAGCGGCAAGTCCCGCAACCGCCTCTTTGGCAACGACCTGCGCACCAACCAGGAGGCCGTCCGGCAGTTCGACAAGATCATCCCCGGCGAGTACAAGCTGTACGCACAGTACAAGGAGAGCGCCAAAAACCGGACGACCCTGAACCTCAGCGGCCTGATCTATACCAAGAACAGCCAGAACCAGGAGCAGGGGGATTCGTTCTCCACATCCCTGACGCTGGGAGGGCCGCGCGTCCTGCTGGGCACCGTCGTGCTGCAGGAGAACGGCAATTTCAAATTAATAAAGCCTTAAAGACATGTTTAACACCAAGAGCTTTCAACTGATCATCAGCATTCTGGCGGCGGCTGTTTTGTGGCTGCTGCTGATCCTCCTGAGCAATATTTTCAGCCCGGACAGCGGCATGCACCGCCTGCTCGAATTGCTGGGCGGCTCGGGCAAGGGGTACATTCAGGCGGCGATCTACGCCTTGTTTACCTACAGCCTGTTCGAGTTATACGAGAAGCAGAAGTACATCAAAGGGCAGTATGCCGGGTTCAACCTGGGGTTGCTGCCGTTGCGCGACCAGCTGGTGCTGTCGCCGGAAGAAGTGGCCAAGATCAAGCTGGACACCATCAAGCTGGAACAGAACGGCAGGCAGAACCTGCTGGTGGCCGAGTTCATCAAGAAGGCCTGCACTCAGTACCGCAACGACCAGTCTGTCAGCGAAACCCTTCAGGTGTTCAACGCCCAGGTCGAGACCAGCAAAGAGGAACTGGAAGGCAAGCTGGAGACCGTCCGCTACCTGCTGGGCGCCGTGATCTCCCTGGGCTTCATCGGCACCCTGATCGGGCTGTCCTCCTCTATCGGCATGGCCCACCTGGCCAAGACCGTCGAAGGCATGCCCGAGATCACCCGCAACCTCAACGTGGCCTTCGACACCACCCTGGTGGCCCTGCTCACCGGCCTGGTACTCAACTTCTTCTACCACCGCTACCTGGAAAACCTGGATACGTTCTATTCCAGGACAAAGTCCTACATTATCGACAACCTGATCAGCCGGATTTATAAGGCGGCAGCGTAAGAGCATGTTTGGAGGTAGTCATTTTGGCTGCAAAACCCAGCTTTTGGAACCTCTCTTTGCCATTTTTCCGCCCCGTAGCGCTGCTATGGGGCGGAAAAATGCCTTCGAGAGAACCCAAAATCTGGG
>JAGFJD010000235.1 GCA_024102975.1 Phaeodactylibacter sp.
TTCTACAACCAAATCCAAAACCAATGTCACGTACAATCATCCCGCTGTTCCTGTTGCTCACAACAGCTCTTTCTACCCTCACCGCCCAGGATACCCCTCTCTGGATGCGCTACCCCGCCATCTCCCCCGACGGCACGGCCATCGTCTTCAGCTATAAAGGCGACCTGTACCGCGTGCCCAGCGAGGGCGGCCTGGCCTACCCGCTGACCCTGCACGAGGCCTACGACCATAGCCCCGTCTGGTCGCACGACGGGAAGTCGATCGCCTTTGCGTCCGACCGCTACGGCAACTTCGACGTATACGTCATGCCGGCGGATGGCGGGGCGGCCAAACGGCTGACCTACCACTCGGCCGGCGACTACCCGTCGGACTTCACCGCCGACGATAAGGCCGTCCTGTTCACCTCTTCCCGCCTGGACATTGCCTCCAATGCCCAGTTCCCCTCCGGGGTGCTGCCGGAGCTGTACCGGATTCCGGTAGAAGGCGGCATGCCGAAGCAGGCCCTGCCCGTGCCCGCCCTCGACACCCGGGTGAGCGCCGACGGCAAATTGCTCCTCTACCACGACCGCAAAGGGTACGAGGACGAGTTCCGCAAACACCACACTTCCTCCGTCACCCGCGACGTGTGGATTTACGATACCGAAGCCGACAGGTACCGCCAACTGACAGACTTCGAGGGCGAGGACCGCAACCCCGTCTTCGCCCCCGGCGAGCAGGGCGTCTACTACCTCAGCGAGGAAGCCGGCGATTTCAACGTCTTTTACATGCCGCTGGACAACCCAAAAGCGAAAAAGCAACTGACCCGCTTCGAAAAGCATCCCGTCCGCTACCTGACTGCCAGCCAGGACGGTACGCTCTGCTTCCACTTCGACGGAGAGATTTACACCATGAAGGAAGGGCAGGAACCGCAGAAAGTGGCCATCCAGATCGCCACCGGCGACCGCTACAACGACGCCCAGACCGTGAAGGTGAACAGCGAAATTTCCGAGATGGCCCTCTCCCCCAACGGCAAGGAGATGGCCTTCGTCCACCGCGGCGAGGTCTTCGTCGCCTCGGTAGCCGAAGGCACCACCCGCCGCATCACCAATACCCCCGAACAGGAACGCTCGGTGAGCTTCAGCCCCGACGGCCGCTCGCTGCTCTACGCCGGCGAGCGCGGCGGCAGCTGGAATGTCTACCAGGCCTCCATCCGCCGCGAGGCAGAGCCCTACTTCTTCAACGCCACCCTGATCGACGAAAAGCCCGTCGTCGACAGCCCGGCGGAGGAATTCCAGCCGGCCTACTCCCCCGACGGCAAAGAAGTGGCCTACCTGGAAGAACGCACCACCCTGAAAGTGATCAACCTGGAAAGCAGGGAAACCCGCCTGATCCTGGCCGGCGACAAAAACTACTCCTACTCCGACGGCGACCAGTACTACGAATGGTCGCCCGACAGCAAGTGGCTGCTGGTAGAATTCCTGCAGCCGAAACAGTGGACCAGCCAGGCCGGCCTGGTGAGCGCCAAAGGGGGCGAAGAGCCGGAAAACCTCACCAAAAGCGGCTACGGCGCCTTCCGCCCCAAATGGATGATGGACGGCCAGATGATGCTCTGGTTCTCCAACCGCGACGGCATGCAGAACCACTCCGGCCGGGGCGGCGAAGCGGACGCCTACGCCCTGTTCTTCACCCGGGAGGCATACGATAAATTCACGATGAACGAGGAGGAATACAAGCTGATGAAGGACAAGGAAAAAGAAGAGAAGGAGAAAGCCGGCAAGGAAGAGGACAAGAAAAAGGAGAAAGAAGAGATCAAACCGGTGAAGATCGAGCTGGACGGCATCGAGGACCGCAAGGAGCGCCTGACCATCCACTCCTCCCAGATGGCGGACGCCTACGTGACCAAAGACGGGGAGAAGCTGTTCTACCTCGCCAAATTCGAAAAAGGCTACGACCTCTGGAAAACGGACCTGCGCAGCAAGGACACCAAAATACTGGCCAAACTGGGCAGCAAGTCGCCCAGCGCCTTCATCGTCGACAAAGAGGAAAAGAACATCTTCGTACTGGCCGACGGCCAGATCAAAAAGATCGAGATCGAATCCGCCGAGGCCAAGCCCATCGGCATCAGCGGCGAGATGGTCCTGCAGGAGCCTTCCGAACGGCAGTACCTCTTCGAGCACGTCTGGCGGCAGGTCGACAAGAAGTTCTACAAAACCAGCCTGCACGACGTGGAATGGGAATACTACAAGCAGGCCTACGCCCGCTTCCTGCCCCACATCAACAACGACCACGACTTTGCCGACATGCTCAGCGAGATGCTGGGCGAGCTGAACGCCTCCCATACCGGCGCCCGCTTCCGCCCCGAAAACGAAACGGGCGACCAGACGGCAGCCCTGGGGCTGTTTTATGACTACGACTACCAGGGCGAGGGGCTGAAAGTCGCCGAGGTGATGGACAAAAGCCCGGTGGTGAAAGACGATTCAAAGATCAAGGCCGGCGTCGTCATCGAAAAGATCGACGGCCAGGCCATTGGCGCCGGGGCTAACCCCTATCCCCTGCTCAACCGCAAGGCAGACAAGAACACGCTGCTCAGCCTCTTCGACCCGGCCAGCAAGGAGCGCTGGGAAGAGGTGGTCAAGCCCATCACCCTCGGCGAAGAGAGCGAGCTGCGCTACCAGCGCTGGGTAGAAAACTGCCGCACAGCGGTGGAAGAGCTCTCCGGCGGCCGCCTCGGATACGTGCACGTGCGCGGCATGAACGACGACAGCTACCGCACCGTCTACGAAGAGGTGCTGGGCCGCCACGCAAACAAGGAGGCCCTGATCGTGGACACCCGCTTCAACGGCGGCGGCTGGCTGCACGACAACCTGGCCACCTTCCTCAGCGGCCAGAAGTACGTGACCATGATGCCGCGCGGGCAGGACCTGGGCAGCGAACCCATGTCCAAATGGTATAAGCCCTCCGTGGTGCTGATGAGCGAAAGCAACTACTCCGACGCCCACATGTTCCCCTACGCCTACAAAGCCCTCGGCATCGGCAAGCTGATCGGCATGCCCGTGCCGGGCACGGCCACCGCCGTATGGTGGGAGCGCCTGCACACCGGCGACCTCGTCTTCGGCATCCCGCAGGTCGGCGTGGTCACCAACGACGGGCAATACCTGGAGAACAACCAGCTGGAGCCCGACATCAAAGTGCCGAACGAGCCGGGCGTGGTCAGCAAAGGGAAAGACCAGCAACTGGAGGCGGCAGTGAAGGAGCTGCTGAGGCAGCTGGAGCAGGCCCGGCCTTAGTTTGACTTTACTACTTTTATATAAGCATTGTTCGGGTATTTATGCGGCGTACAGTCTAATGTCAATCTAATTATCAATATCATAGATTAAGATACGATATCGATAATTAGAAAAAAATTGG
>JAGFJD010000236.1 GCA_024102975.1 Phaeodactylibacter sp.
CATTTTTTGGACACAGAGTACGCCGACCTGCCTGCCGCGAGGCGCGGCCTTGCAGGCAGGGAAGACACAGAGCCACACAGAGGCTTGATTATCAACGGAAAACTTTGCGTATCTCTGTGTTGGACTCTGTGCGCTCTGTGTCCAAAACCGTTTTGTCCAGTGGTGTGCAGGAAGAACCGCACAGTGGCCTGCTCGCGGAAGGGGTTGGGGAACACCTCCAGATTGGTTTCCCCTGCCGGAGCGGCGGCCCCGGGCCGATAGGAAGGCGCCGGGTTCGAACAGCAAACGCCGGTACCGGCATCGAGGGCGCCGATCATGTCCAGCAGTTGGCCGATGATGTAATCGGCATCGGCAGCAGGAATGGCGCCGCCGCTCTGGTTGGCCACATAGGTGATGACGTATTCCAGAGAGGAGACAACAACGCCGGCAGTGTATCCGAGGCATAACTTTTCCTTCGCCAGGCCCAACCACTGGGTGATGGCCCGTTCTGTATTAAAGTTGATGCCCAGCCCTTCCACATAAACGATCAGGCCGTCGATGGCCTCATCAATGCAGGCGATGCTTTGGCTGCAGGCATCGCCAATGCCATCCTGATCCGCATCCTCCTGTCCGGGGTTGAAATCCTGGGGGCAGTTGTCAATAGCGTTGCAGATGCCGTCGCCGTCGCTGTCGGGGGCATTGAGGCGGGGCTAAAAGCTTTCCTGTCCAGCAATTTATTATTGGCTTCATGCACAAGGCCGGAGCCGTGCTGCAATCCCGGTTCATTGCCGCCGGAGAAACTTGTCAAGTTTACAAAGGGCGCGCACAGGGAAAACTTGACAAGTTTTGGAAGGCAAATTTTGCCCGGCCAAATATATTTTCCTTACATTTAGTGCAAAGCGAAAAACAACCCTGAATGAAGGTATTACACGTCAGCGCGGAGTGTTATCCCGCGGCAAAAGCAGGTGGGTTGGGCGACGTCGTAGGGGCGCTTCCGAAGTACCTTTCGGCAGCAGGCGTTCCCACCGGCGTGATCATCCCCAGGTACCGCCTGAAATGGCTCGACGAACACCAGTTCCGCACCGTATACAAGGGGGCCGTCCGGCTGCACAATTACTACGTGCCCTTTACGATCCAGCAGGAAAGCAGCAATGCCCTGGGCTTCCCGTTCTTTGTGGCCGACATTCCCGGCAAGTTCGACCGGGCCGGCATATATGCGGACCCCGGAGGGTACAACTACGGCGACGACGTGGAGCGCTACCTGTCTTTTCAGCAGGCCGTGCTGCAGTGGCTGCTCAACAGCCCGGGCCGCCCGCAGTTGCTGCACTGCCACGACCACCACACAGGCCTGATCCCCTTTATGGTCAGGCATTGCCAGGAATACCGGGGCCTCAGCTGGATACCAACTGTTTTCACCATCCACAATGGCGCCTACCACGGCGCTTTTGGATGGGATAATATGTACCTGCTGCCTGCTTTCGACGCTGAGGCGCGCGGATTGCTCGACTGGTCGGGAAGAATCAATCCGCTGGCCACGGCAGTGAAGTGCGCCTGGCGGGTGACGACAGTGTCGCCTTCCTACCTGAAAGAATTGCAGCACGGCGCCTACAGCGGAATGGAATATCTGCTGCAGCACGAGCAACACAAATGCCTGGGCATCCTCAACGGCATCGACACCCAGGTCTGGAACCCGGCTTCCGACAGCTACCTGGCTGCGCCGCTGGGCGAGGATGCCGCCGCTTTTAAAATGGCCAATAAAGAGGCGCTGGCCCGGCACTTCCGGCTGGACCCCCGCCGCCCGCTGGTGTCCTTCGTCGGCCGGCTGGTGGGCGAAAAAGGCGCCGACCTCATCCCCGACCTCATCCACCGGGTGATGCACAGCGAAGCCGACCTGGCCTTTGCCCTGCTGGGCGCCGGCAACCCCGGGCTGGAAAGCGTCTTCAGCCAGCTCAACCAGCAGTATCCCGGCCGCTTCCGGGCCGCCCTGGAATACAACGAAGGGCTGGCCCACCTGGCCTACGCCGGCTCCGATTACCTGTTCATGCCCTCCCGCACAGAACCCTGCGGGCTCAACCAGATGTACGCTATGACTTACGGCACCATCCCCATCGTCCGCTCAGTGGGCGGGCTGAAAGATACCGTGCCGGATATAGGAGAGCCCAACGGCATCGGCCGGGGCATCCGCTTCAACCAGTTCAGCCTCGACGACGGCCAGCTGGCGCTCTACCGGGCAGTGCAGCTGTACCACAACCAGCCTATCTTCGAAGAGGTGCGCCGGAGAATCATGCAAACGAACTTTTCCTGGGAAAAGTCGGCCGGCGCTTATATCGATATTTACAAAGAAATGGGAATAACAACCAATTAAACCAATTTATCCTATGATCAAAATGATAAGCCTTATCCTGGGGGGAGGCGCCGGCACCCGGCTGGCGCCACTGACAACCGTACGCTCCAAACCGGCCGTTCCCATCGGCGGCAAATACCGGCTGATCGACATCCCCATCTCCAACTGCATCAACTCCGGCGTGCGCCGGATGTTTGTCATTACCCAGTTCAACTCCGCTTCTCTCAACCAGCACATCAAGAATACCTACAATTTCGATATGTTCAGCCATGGGTTCGTGGACATCCTGGCCGCCGAGCTGACGCCGTCCAGCGACCAGTGGTTCCAGGGCACGGCCGACGCCGTCCGCCAGTGCATGCACCACCTCGAACGGCATCCGCACGACTACATCCTCATCCTGTCCGGCGACCAGCTCTATCAGATGGACTTCAACGCCCTGGCCAATTACCACATCGAAAAGGAGGCCGACCTGACCATCGCCACTATCCCGGTTGTCGATAAGGATGCACCCGGCTTTGGCATTATGAAGGTCAACGAACAGGGCTTTATCGAGAACTTCATCGAAAAACCCAAGCCGGACGTGCTGGGCGACTGGCAATCGCACATAGACGAGAAGTACCGCAATCAGGGCCGCCATTACCTGGCCTCCATGGGTATTTACATTTTCAACCGCGCTTTTCTGAACAAGCTGTTCGAAGAACACCCCGAAGCCACCGACTTCGGCAAAGAATTCATCCCTATTGCTATCGAGCAAGGGTTCCGGGTCACCAGTTATGCTTTTGACGGCTACTGGACCGATATCGGTACCATCCGCTCTTTTTTTGACGCCAACATTGCCCTGACCGACAACATTCCGGATTTCAACCTGTTCGACAGCAGCAAGGGCGTCTACACCCGCCCGCGCCTCCTGGCCCCGTCCAAGATTTTCGGCACCTGGTTCAATCAGGCCGTCATCGCCGAAGGCTGCATCATCCACGCCAAAAAGATCGAACGCTCCGTGATCGGTATCCGCTCCCGGATCGGCGACGGCACGGAAATCTCCAACGCCATCATCATGGGCAACGACTCCTATGAGACCATCGAGGAAATGCAGCGCTCCGGCAAACCAGCGATGGGCATCGGCAGGAACTGCAACATCCGGAATGCCATCGTCGACAAGGACGTACGCATCGGCAATGACGTCAACATCCACGGCAGCGTAGCCCTGCCGGACGGGGAAACAGATACACACGTGATCCGCGACGGCATCATCGTCATCAAGAAGGGCGTCACCCTGCCCGATGGCATGCGGATCGGGCTGGGGGCGTGAGGGGGATTGTACGGTGGGTATATGGCTGCTATATTGTTGTACTCCCCTCGGGCATGAGAGGTGAAATTTCAGCCATTTTATTTTTGTAGGGGGGAAGTAGAACTGGACGGAACTCCCCGGGCATAGGCGAAAGCAATACAGAGCAAAGTATCGGAGAGGAATAGCTGAATGTACAGGAGGCAGGATGTTCGCCCTTAGGGCGAAATTTGTTTCAAAAATTCAGTTTTTTTTGGCGGGGTGGCTGCCGGCAATTATGCTTCCATCCGCTCCGCCGTCCACGCCTCCACGGCTTTTTGTTCGCTGCTGAAATTCACCCCCACAGCCACCACCTCTCTGCCGCTTTGGCGGTACGCATCGGCGTAGCCCCGGCTGCGGATTTGCTTCAGGGCCGCCTCGGCGCTTTGGTCCAGCTTGAATTCGAAGAGGTAAATATGAGTTGGCGTATGCACTATACAGTCCAAACGGCCGCGGGCAGTATTGACCTCCGCTTGCGTATAAATCCCCAGCAGGCGGAAAGCCAGATAGATGAGGGAATGGAAATAGGCTTCCCGCTTCTGGAGGAACAGTTGGTGCGGGATAGCCTGGAACACTGTATCGAGCACCTCCATAGCCCGGGGGAGGTCATTGGCGTACAGGGCTTGCCGCAGGTCGATGACGGTGGGCCCGGAAGCGCCGACCTCCTCGTGGCGAAATTCGCTGAACAAGTGGCGCATCATCGACTCTTCCACCTCCAGGTTGGGGTAGCCCAGGGTGTAGATGCGGAATTCGTCGAGGCTCTTGATGGTGAGATACCCGGTTTGGAACAGCAGGGCGTAGGTTTCCAGGCGCTCCAGGTCATAGCTGTTGAAGGCCACCGCATCGAGGCGGATTTTGTCCAGTTGTACGACGTTGCGTTCGCGCAGCAGCCTGACCAGGAAGGTGGGGGTGCCGCTGGCGAACCAGAAGTTTTGAAAATCCCAGCCGCTGAAAAAAGAAAGCAGGGAAAAGGGGTTGTAGACTTTTTGCCCGCCATTAAAGAAAGAATAGCCGTTGTACCATTCTTTAATGCGCTGGCGCAGGCCGCGCTGCCCGGTGGCGGCTTCGTGCTCGTCGATGGCCGGGCCGAAATAGCTTTCCAGCTCTTGTTCGGTGATGCCGGCCAGGGTGCTGTATCTGGGGTGCAGGCTGATGTCCAGCAGGTTATTCAAATCCGAGAACACGCCCACCTTGCTGAACTTGCTCACCCCGGTGATGAGCAGGAAGTGGATGTAGGCGTCGCTGCTTTTAATAATGCTGTAAAAAGACTTGAGGGTTTGCTGGTTTTCCAGCGCCTGAGAAATATTTTCCTTGTCGAGGTAGTCGATCAGCGGCTTATCGTATTCGTCAATGAGCAGCGCCACCCGCCCGTGTTTTTCGCTGAGTTGAACCAATAGGCTTTTGAACAACTCGGGGGCGGACTGCCCTTCCAATTCAACCTCTCGGTTGCGGGCCTCTCGGCGCAGGGTTTTTTTCAAAGCCTCGTGGAGGCTTTGGTGCTTGTAGTCCATCTCATTGAAGGCTATATGCACCACCGGATGCCGCCGCTGCCAATCCCAATACTGCTCCACCCACAGCCCCTCGAACAACTCCCGGCTGCCCTCAAAAAGTTCCCTGATCACCGACAGGGTGAGCGACTTGCCGAAGCGGCGCGGGCGGCTCAGGAAATAATAATCACCCTCCGTGACGAGCCGGTGGATGGCCTCCGTCTTGTCTATATATAAGGCACCGGAGGTGCGGAGCTTGCGAAAATCCTGCTGGC
>JAGFJD010000238.1 GCA_024102975.1 Phaeodactylibacter sp.
CGCAATCTAATAGTGTCTGGCTACTTACGATTTTCGATGTGGTGCCCCGCCTGCTCCGCCACCGCGCCCCTATCTCCCGCTCTCAAAAATCCGCAGCTCAATCTCCAAAAGCACCTTGACGGGCTCCTGCCCGGCGTAAACAGGCAATCGAGTTACTTAGGGCCCGGAGAAGAATAACTTCCCCATTTGATACGGCTCTTTTTCCGCCAGGCTGCGTTGCTCCCCGACCCTTCGGGTGCGGGGCAGGCTGTCGGTCAGGTAGCTCCGGCTATCTTCCCTCCTCGCGCCTTGCCTGGCGAAAAAATAGCTCGCCTAAAATGAGTAACTTATTCTTCTCCGGCCCCTTAAGCATGCCGGGCAGGAGCCCGGCGGCTTGGTTCCGTATACGATCACAGATCGTAACGAGCACGTGATTTATGGTGTACGATGTGTGATGTGGCGCAACGGGTTCACTGTTTGCCCGCCGCCGCCCGCCTAACAATGGAACCATGATGCCATGAAACAGGGTACAGCAACATGGATTTTCGACATCTGACACATGATAAACCCGCGAATATGTCACACACTCAAATCAAAAATCAAACGTCGCACATCAGAAATCGCAAACAGGGCGGCGGGGGTGTGTGTGATTTGCGATTTGCGATTTGCGATGTTTGATTTGGGGAGCCGGGGGGCTCCTGTCACGGCCGCACCCCCGTACACTCCACCGTATCAAACCCCTTTTCGCACTTTCCCTCCTGGGCATATCGCAGGTGAAGCTGGCGGAACTTCCCGCCCAGGACGTCCTCATTGAGGAAACTGAGGATGTCGTCGGTATAATCCGAGAGGGGCAGGCTGTTCCATTCGTGCTGGCCGTTGCAGGAAGTGGCCAGGAAGAAGGGACTGCCGATATTGCGCAGGCGCCGGGCGATGGAGTAGGGGCCATGGAGCAGCAGGAAGCCGGGGTCGCCTGGCTGGCAGAAGTGGTGGGAGGCGCTGGCATAGGGGATGAGAGGGTCGCAGGTGCCGTGGAAGAGCAGGGTGGGCACTGCCCGTCCGGGGGTGATGAGGCTGGTGTCGACGATGGCGCCCGCCAGGCTGATCAGGCCGGCGTAGCGGAACCGCCCCGGCAGCTTCGGGCTGCCCGGCGGCAGGTCTTTGTCCTGCCAGAACACGGCGTGGACGGCCGCTTCGGCGCCGGCGCTGCTGCCGGCCAGCACCAGCTTGTCGGGGTCGATGCCCAGCTTTTCGTGGTTGTCGAGCAGGTAGCGGGTGGCCTCGTGGATGTCCTGCACCGCCGCCTGGAAGGTCCTGATCTTGTTGGCGGCGGGTTGGGTACAGCCGAAGGACTGCCCCTTCATGGTGAGGCGGTACGACATGGAGGCGACGACGAAGCCCATGCGGGCCAGCTTTTCGGCAAACTGCACGTGGACGGGCTCGTCGCGCCGGCCGCCGGAGAAGCCGCCGCCGTGGACGTAAAGCAGGGCTGCCCGGTTGCGGAAGGCGTCGCCCTGCGGGCGGTAGACGTCCAGTTCGAGCACCACGCCGTTTTTGTCGCTGTACGGGTAGGTATCTTTCTGCACCTTGCTGAACAGGGCCCGCTTGTAGCGCCCCTTGCTGAACAGGCGGTTGGCGAACAGCCAGGGCAGGAGGCCCTCCTCGGCAAAAGCGGCCTTCCAGCTTTCGTGTTTTTCTTCCGGGTATTCGGTATAGCGCACGTTGGCGCCCAGTTGGGCCAGGGCCTCGTTCATCTGGCGGGAGTAGGCCGGGGGCACCACGTTGTCTTTGGCGCCGTGAAAAATCCACAGGTTGGCGTTGCTGCCGTAGAGGGGCGCCAGCAGCGGGTTGCCGCCCCCCGCGACGGACACGGCGGCGGCGAAACGCCTGGGGAAGCGCGCCAGCAGCTCGAAAGCCGCAAAGCCGCCCATGGAAATGCCCATCAGGTAGATTCTTTGATTGTCGATGGCCTCCTTTTTTTCCAGCTCGGCGAGCAGCTCGACCACCCGCTGCAGGGAGGGCTGGGGGTTGGCGTTGAAGGGGAAGTTCCAGTTTTTGCCTTCCGGGCTGAGGGGCGTCCAGTATTCGTCGGGCGCGCACTGGGGGAAGACGACGATGGCGGGGTAGTCCTTGCGGGTTTTCCTGTCGAGGAACAGGCGGGCGCCGTGGGCGAGCTGGGCCTCGTTGTCGCGCCCCCGTTCGCCGGCAGCGTGCAGGAAGAGCAGCAGCGGGTAGCGCCTGCCGCGCTCGTAGCCCTCGGGAAAGAGGATGCGGTAGGGGAGGAGCTGCCCGTCGGCGGCCTGCAGGAGGCGCTTTTCGTAGAGGGCCAGTTCGGGGTCGGGGGCAGTGGTTTGGGCGGGGAGGAGGAGGGGGAGGAGGAGGAGGAGGAGGAATGTGTAAAAGTGTAAATGTGTAAAAGTGTAAATGTGTGGAGGTGTAAAAGTGTAAATGTGTGGGGCATTAGGAAGGTTATTTTGTTGGCAAGATGGGGACGGAGACGGATTGTTATATTGCTGGGGGGAGCGGAAGGGGGGGCGCTTGTTCGGGAGTGGGTATGCCATATTGCGTGTTTTGGGTGAAGATAGGGATAGAAGTTAAAAAAAATGAGGGAAGGGCAAATCCGGATTTGCAATCGGTTCGTAAATACGGAAAATCGCTAAAAAACACCAGACATGCCAGCCAAAGGCCAGAAAACGGTCAACCCCGGAAACGGGGGGTAGTGCGAATTCTACCAAACCGCCGC
>JAGFJD010000302.1 GCA_024102975.1 Phaeodactylibacter sp.
CGGCTGCCGCGGGGTGAACCTGGAAGCCGGTGACGTTGACAAAGCCATCAGGGAGATGAAGGATGCCGGCGCCAGGATCGTGCGGGCGGAGGAGGCTGAGGTTGAGGTTGAGGTTGAGGTTGAGGCGGAGGATCAGAGCTGGTAGCCGCAATGCCACTTCGGGCAAGCAGGCTTCAAGCCTGGCTTGCCCGAGGATGCCGGCCATCAAGGTTCTCAACCTCAGCCTCAACCTAAACCTCAACCTCAACCTTAGTAACCTCACAGCAAAATACGGGCGTCCACCACCACTGCCCCATCCTTGCGGGCGAAGACCGGGTTGAGGTCGATTTCCCGGATTTTGGGGAAGTCCGTTACCAGTTGCGACAGCCGGAGCAGGCTTTTGATGAGGGCCTCCAGGTCGGCGGGCGGGATGTCCCGGAAGCCCTTGAGCATCTCGTAGGCTTTTACTTCCCGGATCATTTCCTCCGCATCCTGGCGGGTGATGGGCGCCAGGCGGAAGGACACGTCCTTCAGTACCTCCACGTATTTGCCGCCCAGGCCGAACATGAGCAGGTGGCCCAGCTGTTCGTTATACTGGGCGCCCAGGATAAGTTCCGCCCCCTCGCTGACCATTTCCTGGATGAAGACCCCGTCGATGTGGGCCTCCGGGGCGTTCGCCTTCACCTCCGAGAATATTCTGTCATAAGCCCTGCCCAGTTCCGCTTCGTCGTCTATATGGAGGACTACGCCTCCGGCATCCGATTTGTGGATGATATCGGGAGAGACGACGCTGGCCGCCAGGGGGAATCCGATCTCCCGGCCCGCCTTCAGGGCGTCTTCCTTGCTTGCGGCGAAGCGGTGGCGGGCGGTTTGGAAGCCATAGCTTTTCAGGATTCGGTAGCTTTCCGGGCCCTTGAGGAAGGAGTCCTGTGCCTTGCGCAGTTCTTCTTCCACCGCTTTTTTATTGACTTCAAACGTTGGGGTTTCGCCTGCCGGGCGGCGGCTCATCTGCCTGAACCGGATGGCGGTAGCGCAGGCCTGCACGGCATTTTCCACGAAGGGGTAGTTCGGGATTTTCTTTGCGCGCAGGATGCGTTCGGCCTTTTCCATGGCTGCTTCTTCGAAGGAGGCGAAAGAGGTCATCAGAGTAATGCCCTTCTCCCGGGCGGTATCGGCGAATCGGGTTACGAGGGTGGCGATCTCCTCCATGTCGGTCATCATCTGCGGCGTACAAATCACCAGGAGCGCGTCGGCCTCTCCGGAATCGAGGATGGTTTTCAGGGCGTGTTCGTAGCGGCCGGCGCCGGCGTCGCCCACCAGGTCGACCGGGTTGCGGGCACTGACGGTCTCGGGCAGGCCGTCCATGAGTTTTTTCTTGAGGCTATCGGACAGCTCCGGGATTTTTGCTCCCAGCCGTTCCGCCTCGTCGGCGGCGATGATGGCCGGGCCGCCGGCGTTGGTCAGGATGGCCAGGCGGTTGCCGGCGGGTATGGGTTGTTCGGACAAACAAAGGGCCTGGCTGAACAATTCCTCGATGCTCCCCACGCGGATGACTCCGCCCTGGCGGAAGAGGAAGCTCAGCACGTCGTCGCGTTGGGAGAGCGCGCCGGTATGGGAGGCCACTGCCCGCTTGCCGCTCTCGCTTCTGCCGGATTTGATGGCCAGGATGGCTTTGGCTTTGGCTCCCCGGGTGATGCGGGAGGCGGCGTCGATGAAGGCGCGGGGCGCCGACAGGTTTTCCAGGTAGGCCAGGATGACTTTGGTGGCGCCGTCGTGGGCGAGCAGTTCCAGCATGTGGTTCTCGTTGAGCATGGCCTTGTTGCCCAGGGAGACGAACTTCGAAAAACCGATGCCGTTCTCGGCGGCGTATTCCAGCCCGTAAACGCCGACGGCGCCGCTCTGCGACAAGAAAGAGACATTGCCCGGCTCCGCCTTGCGGCGGGCGAAGGTGGCGTTCATTTGCACCTCCCGGGCGGAGTTGATGATGCCCAGGCAGTTGGGCCCCAGGAAAGTGATGCCGTGGCTTTTGGCGATCCGGATGATCTTTTCCTCCAGGCCTTTGCCCTTTTCGCCGATCTCCTTGAAGCCGGCGGTAATGATGACGGCGGCTTTGATGTTTTTCGCTCCGCAGTCGTCCAGGATTTCCGGCACGGCTTGCCGGGGCACGGCGATGAGGGCGAGTTGCACTTCGTCTTCTATGTCCAGCAGCGATGTATAGGATTTCAACCCCAGGATGCTGTCTGCTTTGGGGTTGACGGGGTAGAGCCGGCCTTTGAAGTTGCCCAGCAGCAGGTTTTTGAGGATGCCGAAGCTGATGCTCTCCTCGTCGCGCGAGGCGCCGACGATGGCGATGCTTTTGGGGCTGAAGAGGGCAGGGAGCAATTCCACTGTTTCGGGTTGAGGGTGGGCGAGTCGGTTTTCCATATACAGAGGTTTTATCTAAGGGCCGGAAAAAAGGCCTTTTATGAAACACCTGGCAGGGAAGGCATGTTTTCCGGATCGGCCCGAACCTGATGGCCCCACGAACAATTACGCCCTCAGGTGAGCATATTCTTCATGTTCGTCCAGATAACTTTCCACGAAAGGGCAGGTAGGGGCCACTTTCATCTGCCTGTCCCTTGCGTATTCGAACGCCGTTTTCACGATTTTTGAAGCAATGCCCCGGTGGCGGAGGGGTTCGGGTACAAAGGTATGTTTGAAGTCGAGCACACTGTGGTTGTTATCCTTTCGTTCCTCATAATTCAGGACGGCGTCGTCGTGTTCATCGAAGGCGATGTGAAACCGGCCGTCGGGCCGGCTGTGCTTTACTTGCAGTTGTTGGATTTGGACAGTCATAGCGGTTTTTTTACTTATCTAAAAAGAACAACGCACCTCATGTTCAGGATTTGCCTGTACATTCGAACCACACCACTAGACATTTTCTGGCCCGTGTAAAAGTGTAAGCGTGTAAAGGTGTAAAAGAAATTGGCTCCCAATCATTTACACGTTTACACTTTCACACCTTTACACAAGTAGCCCCCAAAATGT
>JAGFJD010000362.1 GCA_024102975.1 Phaeodactylibacter sp.
GACATTTTCTGGTCCGTTTAAAAGTGTAAGCGTGTAAAGGTGTAAAAGAAATTGGCTCCCAATCATTTACACGTTTACACTTTCACACCTTTACACAAGTAGCCCCCAAAATGTCCAGTGGTCTGTATTTCGTCAATATTTATGAGCTTGTTTTCAACAGATTTATGAAATTTGGACCAATCAAAACCAAGCCCATGGAACGCCTGCGCTATCAACTCAAGTCCCTCGAAAAGATTCCCGTTAAAGTATGGAATTCCTCAGCCGATGGCTGCCGGCACGCCGCCCAGTCCATTGCCCTGGCCATCCGGCAGAAACAACAGGAGGGCGAAAAGATCGTCCTTGGCCTGGCTACCGGCTCCTCCCCCATTCAGCTGTATCAGGAGCTGGTCCGCCTGCACCGGAAGGAAGGCCTGAGCTTCCACAACGTCGTCACCTTCAACCTCGACGAGTACTACCCCATGCAACCGGAGGCTCCGCAGAGCTACGTCCGCTTCATGCATGAATACCTCTTTGACCACATTGACATCAGGCCGGAAAATATTCACATCCCGGACGGCACCATCCCCATGGAGAAGGTCGACAGCTATTGCACAGCCTACGAAAAGGAAATCGACGCCCAGGGCGGCCTGGACATCCAGCTGCTGGGCATCGGC
The DNA here is from genome assembly GCA_024102975.1 of Phaeodactylibacter sp. GTDB lineage: Bacteria > Bacteroidota > Bacteroidia > Chitinophagales > Saprospiraceae > JACJXW01. The sequence goes on from JAGFJD010000362.1 coordinate 654, forward strand.
CGCACCGGCCACATCGGCTTCAACGAGCCAGGCTCCTGGGAGCACTCCGAAACCCGCCTGGTACGCCTCGACGCCATCACCCGGAAGGACGCCCTGAAGGATTTCCCGCATGAGGAGGATGTGCCCTACCGCGCCATCACCATGGGCATCAGGAGCATCATGAAGGCGCGGACAATCTACCTGCTGGCCTGGGGCGACCACAAGGCCGCCGTCCTCAAGCGCGCTATCGAAGGGCCGGTGACGGCCTCCGTGCCCTCCACCTTCCTCCAGAAGCACCCCAGCGTCAAGGCCTACCTCGATCAGAGCGCCGCCAGCGAGCTGACCCGCTTCCAGGCCCCCTGGCTTATCGGCATGTGCAACTGGAACGAAGACCTGATCTGCCAGGCCGTCATCTGGCTGTCGCAGAAACTGAACAAGCCCATACTGAAGCTGACCGACGAAGACTACGCCGAGAACAGCCTCAGCGACCTGATCATCGAAGAAGATTCGGCCTACAACATCAACATCCGCATTTTTAACCGCCTGCAGCACACCATCACCGGCTGGCCCGGCGGCAAGCCCAATGCCGACGACACCACCCGCCCGGAACGGGCCAAGCCCGCCCGCAAGCGGGCCGTCATCTTCAGCCCCCACCCGGATGACGACGTCATCTCCATGGGCGGCACCTTCCTCCGCCTGGTCGACCAGGGCCACGAGGTACACGTCGCCTACCAGACGTCCGGCAACATCGCCGTCCACGACCACGACGCCCTGCGCTTCATTGAATTCCTCCAGGAAACGGTGAGCGGCGACAGTGAGGCCGTCGATCAGCTGCAGGCCCGCTACAAAAACATGATGGAGTTCCTCGCCGGAAAAGACCCCGGACAGGCAGATTCGGCCGAAATCCGCCGGATCAAAGGCCTCATCCGCCGGGGAGAGGCCCGCGCCGCCGCCCGCTTCTGCGGGCTGGACGACAGCCACATCCACTTCCTGGACATGCCCTTCTACGAGACGGGCAGCCCCCGGAAAAAACCGCTAAGCGAAGAAGACATCGACGTCGTCGCCGCCCTGCTGGAAGAGATCAAACCACACCAGGTCTACGCCGCCGGCGACCTGGCCGACCCCCACGGCACCCACCGGGTATGTATGGAAGCCATCTTCGGCGCTTTCGAAAAGATGAAGGGGCAGGCATGGCTCAAAGAATGCTGGCTCTGGCTCTACCGGGGCGCCTGGCACGAATGGCCGGTACACGAGATCGAAATGGCGGTGCCCCTAAGCCCGGCGGAGCTGCGCAAAAAACGCCAGGCCATCTTTATGCACCAGTCGCAAAAGGACCGCCCGCCCTTCCCCGGTACCGACGAGCGGGAGTTCTGGCAGCGCGCCGAAGACCGAAACCAGGCCACCGCCCAGGCCTACCGCAGCCTCGGGCTGGCCGAATACGAAGCCATGGAAACGTTCCGGCGCTGGAAGTTCGAAGAGTAGAAAGGCTTTTGCTTTTTATTTCAGAAAAGAAGATTGGTTAGGGCAAATTGCTGCCGTTCTCAGGTGTGGCGGCCGATCTCGTTGCACAGGCGTGCGAATATTTCTTCAATTTCGCCTACCCCATGCACCTTGGCTGCTTTGCCTTTGGCAGCGTAGTAATCGAAAACCGGAGTCGTCTCGCTCTTGTACACCTCGATGCGGTTGCGGATAATGGACTCGTCGGTATCGTCGGCGCGGCCGGAGGTTTCGCCCCGCAGCAGCAGGCGCTTGACCAGCTCGTCATCCGGCACGTCCAGCATGAGCAGGAGGGATACCTCGTTGCCGTTCTCGGCCAGCAGGTTGTCCAGCGCGTCGGCCTGCGGTACGGTGCGCGGGAAGCCGTCGAAGATGTAGCCTTCTACGTCGAGGTTGGCCTCCACCTTGTTGCGCAGCATGCCGACCGTCACCTCGTCGGGCACCAGCTCGCCCTTTTCGATGTAGCTTTTCGCTTCCTGCCCCAGGGGCGTGTTGTTGCCCATCTCGTAGCGGAAAAGGTCGCCGGTAGAGATGTGCAGCAGCTCGTATTGCTCGACGAGCTTAGCCGCCTGGGTGCCCTTGCCGGAACCCGGAGGGCCAAAGAGTATTAAATTGATCATGAACTTGCTGTGGTTTAGTTAAACCTTTTTAACCTATCTTCAAGGAAGAAGCGAAAATACAAAAAATGGCGGGATATGGAGGTTTTTGGGTGGGATTCCGTTCTACTGTGCAGGAGGCTCGTGCCGTACGGAGCGCTCCGGCGCTTCGATGCTCAGGTACTTCCGGCTCCGGCACCTGACGGAGATATGGGGAGGAAGAAGACGAAGCCTGACCGGGGGCGTTCCGCCCTCAATACCGGCAGGCCTCCTCGTCGTGTTTCACATAATAAGGTTTGTAATTCAGCGCCTTCGGGTCCATGCACCCCTTCAGGTTGAGCAGCTCGATGCTTCGGAATTCGATGGGGTGGCTCTCGCTTTCCACGGATATCGTTCCGCCGGCAAGGGGGGTGCCATCCACTTTTGCCGCGGGATCATAACCACTGAGCCCTTCGCCTCCGACCTGAGGTTTGGAGTATCTCAAAACCTGGTATCCTTCTACGCAATGCTGGATGAGGGAGTCGCCGAGTACCAGGGCTTCTACCGTTACCCACTGGCCAAGGGGGTAAGTCCCGGCGCGGGATTTGCGGCAATGGCCGGTGAAAAGCCTGCCGTTTATCTCTACATAAGTACCCGGCGTACAGAGGCCGCCCGTCGGGCGCTTGCCATTCCCGGTGCCGCCCAAAAGCTCGACGCCGAGAGAGATGGGGAAATCCTGGTTCAGCCCCATCGACTCCGGCGTTTGTCCGTGAATCATCAGCCCGCCATTGAGCAACCCCCAATCGGGAGCGCCGGGGGCCTGTTCGCCCACGAAGCGGTACGTAGCTCGCAGCCGGTAATAGGAAAAAGGCTTCTCATAAAAAAGGAAGCCAAACCGGTTGCCGAAACCATCGGGATAATCGTCGTAGGAAACTTTCAGCAGGCCATCCTCCACCCGAAAGGTGTTGGCGAAATTTTCGCCGGCCGGATAGCCCTGAATCTTGGGGGTCCAGCCGTCCAGGTTTTCACCGTTAAAAAGCGGCAGCCACTCTTCCTGTGGGGCACCGCTCTCCGGGCAGGGATGGCGGCAGGAGAGGAGGAGGAAGGGGAGGAATAAGAGGAGGAGATACTGAGTTTTCATTATGGAGGTTTTTAGGTGTGTTGTTATTCAACGCTATTTAAGATAAAAAATATGCGAATCCAGGGCTAAATTCAGGAGAACACCTGGCATGGGTGCCTTCGGGTTGCCATAATTGGCCCACCCTGTGGAATAATTGACAATTCCACAGGGCCCAGCGGGCCAGGATGTTGTTAGTCAATAAGGCTAAATGCGGGGTGTAGGCCCAGAGGGCCGGAATGTTATCTGCGCATTCAGGCTCATTGCCCCTTTAGATTACGGCCCTCTGGGCCATTACCTGGACATTTAGTATTGATTAAAAAATAAGTTCGACATTTTGAGGGTTATACGTAAATTAAATCTGTCCGACTACTTACCGTATCGGGGCGGCACCTCTCACAGACGAGAGCATCTCCACCCATCTCCACCCATCTCCTCCCATTTCCTCCCATCTCCTCCCATCTCCACCCATTTCCTCCCATTTCCATTTATTTTCCCGTATGTCCAAAAATCTCCCTCCGGCCCGTCACAACTCCTCCAGCGCCTCCAGCCTTACCCAGTACTGATCCGTATGCGCCTGCACCTCTTCGATCATATAGCGGTTTTCGGGTTTGAACAATTGTTTGAAGCGCCCCTGCAGCTTCAGGCATTCTTCTACCGGGATATTTTTTTCAGGGCGGTAGTTGATGGTATAATGCTGGCGTTCCACTTCGAAGAGGGGGAAGAGGCGCGTCTCCACGGCCAGCCGGCCGATGTGGATCGATTGGGCGGGATCGGCCTTATGGCCCGGAGGGCAGGGGCCGTCGATCATCAGCAGGCGGAACCCCCGGGTATTTTTTGCTTTTTCGACTTTCCTTCGCAGGTCTTCCAGGTAGGCCAGGGAGGCCGTGGCGGCGTAGGGCATGTTGTGTGCGGCGACGATGCCCATCAGGTCCTTGGGCCAGGCCCGTTTGAAGCCGCTCCCGGGGTTGGTCGTCGTCACGGCGCCGTAGGGCGTGGCAGTGCTCGTCTGTATGCCTGTGTTCATATAAGCGCCGTTGTTGTTGACGATGTACAGGAGGTTCTCATTGCGGGCGGCGGCGCCGGAAAGGGCCTGCAGGCCGATGTCGAAGGTGCCGCCGTCGCCGGCGAGGATGACGACGGTAGTGTCCTTTTTGCCCTGCCGGTCGAGGGCGGCCCGCACGCCGGTGGCCGTTGCCGGGGCGGCAGCGAAAACGGTATGCACCAGATTGGCCTTCAGTTCCCGCAGGGGGAACGGCCCGGAAATGATGGAAAAGCAGGACGCCGGCGCAACGTAGACGGTATCCTCCCCAAGCAGGCTGGCCAGGTGGCGCACAAGCAGCGACCATCCGCATCCCCGGCAGCTGAGCGCGCCGGAATAGACCTTTTCATCCTTTATGAGAAATTCGAGTGCTGGTTTCATTATTTGGTAGTGCTTTTAGTTCAAATAAAAGGCCACAGAGTGTTTAAACGCTCCAAACCTGACCTCAGCCCACATCCACCCAGTTCACTTCCCCGGGCCGGTGGAAGGCGCGGTGGATGATCTTTTCGATAGTAACCGGCGGCACATCCTTGCCGCCGACGCCGGCGAAGAAGCCGTACATCCTGTAGTTGCTGCCGTACAGGGCCCGCTTCATTTCCTGCATGATGGCCCCTTCGTTGTCGCCCAGGAAGTTGCGCTCCACAATGGCGATGACGGCATCTTTGGACAGCGGTGCCAGCGCGCGCTGTACTGCCTCTCTGGGGAAAGGCCGGAAGAGCCGCAGCTTCAGGAGGCCAACCTCCGGATAGTCCCGGATAACACCCCGGGCGGTGGAAGTAATGCTGGAGATCGTCACCAGGACAAGCCGGGTCTTCGGGCCGATATTCACCGCTTCCACGTTGCTGTAGGGGCGGCCGAAATGCGCTCCGAAATCCGTGGCGATTTCTTCGGCCAGGGCTTCCACCTCATTCATCGTTTCCCAGAAGCTGTAATTCATCCGGTTGTAATGTTCGGGAGGCAGCAGCCCGCCGAAGGACTTCGGTTTTTTCAGGTCTATCGACATCTCCCCGGGCTGGATCGGCGGCAGGAAGCGGTCGACCAGGTTCTGGTCCGGAAGCCATACATTCTCGCTGGTGTGGCTCTGGTAGAAGGCGTCAAGCACGACCATGGCGGGAATCCGGGTCTTTTCGGTCAGCACAAAAGCCTGGATGATGGTGTCGAGCACTTCCTGGGAGCTCTCCCCGTAGAATTGTATCCACCCCGTATCCCGCTGGGAAAGCGAGTCGGACTGGTCCGACCAGATATTCCAGGGGATGGACGGGCGGCCGACATTACACATCACCATCGGCAGCCGGAAGTGGGAGATGGCCTGCAGCACCTCGTGGGCATAAAACAGGCCCTGGCCGGCCGTCGCTGTGAATACGCGCTCTCCGCCGATCGCGGCGCCCATGGCAGCGGCAAAAACGGAATGCTCGCTGTCCATGTTGATATACGTCGCTTCGAGTTTGCCTTCGGCTACCAGTTCCGAAAGGCGTTCGACGATGGTCGTCTGCGGAGTGATGGGGTAGGCCGGGATGAAGCCCACCCGGCACAGGCGGGCCGCTTCGGCGGCGGCGTAATTGCCTTTCATCACCACTTCGACATGGCGTGGATATCGGGGGCTTTCCGGGTAGGGTTCCTCCAGCGTCAGGCCATTATGGTTGTTTTCCTTTTTCATGATACTGCTTCGGTTAATTGAAACTGCATGGCGGAGCAGGGGCATTCCTGGACGCAGATACCGCATCCTTTGCAATAATCGTAGTCGATGCGCAGGCGGCCTTCTTCATCCACGTGGATGGCGGCGTCGGGGCAGAAGTTGTAGCAGTTGCCGCAGTTGAAGCATTCGCCGCAGTGCAGGCAGCGGGCGGTTTCGGCAACGACTTCCGTTTCGTCCATCCCTCTGGAGACCTCGCTGAAATCGCCGTCCAGGCTCCTGGGATGGTGCAGCTTGTTGTAATGCCGCGCCATGGGCAGGTAATACGTGTAGTTGATGTCTTTGGGCAGGACGACTTCCGGCAGGCTTTCCGCTTCGCGGTAGGGTTTGCCGCGCAGGAAGGCGTGGACCTCTTCGGCCACTTTATTGCCGCTGCCGATGGCTTCGGCAACGGTGCCGCCCCAGGCCATATCCCCGGCGCAGAAAACGGAAGCGCCGCTTTCCAGTTCGATGTACCCCTGCTTGGGGTCCACGGGTTTCTCGCCGAGGGCGAACAGGTCGGAGCGTTGCCCGATGGCCTTGATCACCCGGTCGACGAGGATAGTGCGTTCCGAGCCGGCAACCGGCACCGGCCGGCGGCGGCCGGATTCATCGGGTTCGCCCAGCTGCATTTCGGTCAGCGTCAGCGCCACCTTGGTAGGCCCGGCAGGGGCGAGGGCCACCGGAGCGGAGAGGAACTCGATCTTCACCCCTTCGAGCAGGGCTTCCTTTACCTCCTGGGGGATGGCCGGCATTTCCCTGATGGTGCGCCGGTAGTAGATGGTGGGCCTGGCGCCCAGGCGGAGCACCGTGCGGGCAACGTCGATAGCCGTGTTGCCGCCGCCGACGATGGCCACTTCCTGCCCTCTGTGCAGGCCGTCGGCATCGTGGTCGAGCTTGAATTCGCGCAGGAAGTTGATGCCGTCGCGGGCAAACTCTTCTCCTTCGATGCGCATCGGGCTGCCGATGTGAGAGCCGGTTGCGGCGATGACGGCATCAAAACGGCCGGCCAGATCTTCCGCCGCGACTTTTTTGCTGAGCTTTATTTTTACCCCCCGCGCCTCGATACGGCGGATTTCCCGGTCGAGCACTTCGTCCGGCAGGCGGAACCGCGGGATGCCGGTGCGCATCATGCCGCCGGCCTGCGGGAGCGCTTCAAAGACCGTCGTCTCATATCCTTTTTCGCAGAGCCGCAGGGCCGCTGTCAGCCCGGCCGGCCCGGAACCGATAATGGCAATTTGCTCTTTGTGGCGTTTGGGTGCCGGTTTCACCTGCTTTTCGGCAGCCTGGTCGCCCAGGAAACGCTCGATGGCGCCGATGTTGAGGCCGCGGTCCAGTTCGTTGCGGTTGCAGTTCTGCTCGCAGAAGTTGGGGCATACCCGGCCGCAGACGGACGGGAAGGGGTTGTGCCGGCTGATCAGCTCGTAGGCCTGGCCAAATTTTTTTCCGGAAACCAGCCGCACAAAGCCACGCACATCGGTGCCTGCCGGGCAGCTCGTGTTGCAGGGTGCCGGGCGCTCTTCGTAGGAAGGCGTGATCAGCCGCCAGTTGCCGGTTTTGTTTTTGGACATCGGGTCGGACCAGGAAGGCGTTTCCAGCCCGTTGATCTCAGCCGGGATGTCAAAGGCCAGGCTCTCTATGGTTTTGGTGGCCCTTGCCGGCTGGGCGTGCAACGCCCCGATCAGGAACTGATTGCGGCCGTTGGCGCCGCTGACCGCCCGCAGCGCCCGGGCGGCAGCCTCCATATTAGCTTCGGGCTTGGCCGGAACGTTCTCTTTGATGGCCTCCAGGACAATGTCCAGGCTGACCTCGAAAATCCGGGCCAGCGCGCCGATCATTGCCGCGTTGACGATGGGCAGGGATTTGCTGCCCAGCCCCAGCTCCAGAGAGAGGCGGGTGGCCTGTACGGCGTAGGCCGTCCTGCCGGGCGCCGAAAAGTCCGTTTCCGGGCGTTCCGTATTGATCAGGACGGCCCCATTATCCTGCAGCCCGTCAAAGACGGGGACCTGCTCGATCAGGCTTTCATCAAAAACGACAATTAAATGAGGGTGGTAAATGTTGCTTCGGTTGAGGATTTCCTTTTTGGCTACCCGGAGGAAGGCTTGTATGGGGGCACCGGTTCGCTCAACGCCGAAGGCGGGAAAAGCCTGGACCTGGAAGTTGCCAAGCTTGCTGAATATTTTGGCCAGTATCTCGAAGGCGGTTACCATCCCCTGGCCGCCTCTGGCATGGCCGCGAATTTCCAACATAGGTTAGGGTTTTGATTCGCGAAAGTCTGGTTTGGCACCGGAAATCTCATTCCCGCCGCTTCTGTCAGGATGATCAGGTGGGAATACGGTCTTCGGTGCACTTTCAAAGATCATTAGGCCTTCTGGCCTTAAGCGTTTTAATGTTATGCGTTTTTCGAGACCTATGGAATGACAATTGTCTGTCCTGGCTTTGATCTTTGTCATCTCATTATTAGAACCGAAGGCACCGGGCAAAATTTCAGGGGACAGATGACACGGTTGCAGCCGGCATAGCTGGATGTTATTCCGATCTGCAAAACCGGCGGGGCCGTGTCACCTGTGTTCCCTTTCAAAACAGTTCTACCGTTGTATCAGCAAGCGTTCGATGAGCCGGGTAGTTTTCGTTTGAACGATCAGGAAATACACGCCCTGACCCAGTTCTGCCGCCGGGAGAGGGATTTCATTTTTTCCTGCCGACAGGCTGGCCATTCCCAATGGCCGACTTTGGCCCAGCTGGCTGGAGAGGAACAGCCCGGCCTCCTGTTCCACGGGGCTGTCGATGATCGCCGTTGCCCAGCCACTGGCTGGGTTGGGTTGCAGGCGCAGCCGCAGGTCAGGCAAGAAGGATGTTGAAGCCACCGGGGGCAGCGCCGCCGCATCGGAAAGGCCGATGTTGTCGACGGCCATATCGCTCCTTACGCCCCCGATGGTGCCGCTGAAGCGCAGGCGGACGACCTGGCCGATGAATCCCTGGAGGCTGATGTTGGCGCTTTGCCAGTTTCGGCCCTGCTGGCCGGAGCGCGACCAGATGGTGGACCAGTCGCCGCCCCCGTCGGTACTGGCCTGCAGGGTAAGCGTACCCATCTGATTGCCGTACATATGGTAATCGAAGCGGAAGGAAGGCATAGCCGCCGAGGAGAGGTCGAAGCAGGGCCCTTCCAGGATGGCAGTGCCGTTGTTGTTGGAAGTTGATTCGGTATAGGCGTAGTACATGCCGTCGGAGGCGGCGGAGGGCCCGGTATTGTTGGTATGCGTGCCTCCATTTCCCCTGCTCCAGTCGAACCCGTCGGCGTTGCTTTGCGACCAGAGGCCAAAGCCGTTCTCAAAGCTTTCTGCGTAAGGCAGGGCGGCCAGCGGCTGGCAGGATATTCCCGCCGTCACTACAGCGCTGCCGGTTTGCGTGCAGCCATTGGCGTCCGTTACGGTTACGGTGTAGGCCCCCTCTGACAGGCCGCTGACGTTCGGGCTGATGGCGCCGTTGGCCCACTGGTAAGCATAACCGGGCGTACCTCCGGAAGCGGACAGGGCAATGGCGCCGTCGTTGGCGCCGGAAGCGGAAACATTAGCCACATCGAAAGCCAGGATGATCTCTTCGGGTTGGCCGACGAAAGCGGTGGCCGTTGCGGAACAGCCATTGTTGTCGGTGACGGTCACTTCGTAGCTGCCGGCCGAAAGCCCCACCGCCGTCCGGGTAGGCGCGCCGTTGGGCCAGGCGTAGGTGTAGGGGCTTACCCCCATGCTGGCGTTCACGGTGGCGGTGCCGTCGGACCCGCCATAACAGGAGGCCGGAGCAGAATAGACGTTCAGGGCAGGCTCGTTGCAGGGCATGGCGTCGCCATCGACGGATATCGCGTCGATGGCCATGTCTCCTCTCTGCCCGCCGGTGGCAGTGCCGACGAACCGCACCCTGGTATACCCCGAGCTGTACCCGGAAAGCGAAACCGTCGCCGATTGCCAGGTTTCTCCCTGATTGCCGTAGCGCATCCAGAGGGTCGTCCAGTTGCTCCCATTGTCGGCGCTGGCCTGAACGGAGAGCGTGCCCATATTGGCGCCGTACATGTGGTAAGCAAAGGAAAGGGTGGGGTCCATGAGGTCGCGGATGTCCAGGCAGGGGCTTATCAACATGGCGGCCCCGCCGGAAAACCTGGATGCGTCGATATAGAAATAGAAGGTGCCGTCGGCGGCGCCCTCGGGGCCGGTTCTCTTGGTGTCGGTAGGGCCGGCGCCGCGTTCCCAGTCGAAGTCATCATTGGCGCTTTGCATCCACTGGCCGGCACCGCTCTCGAAGCTTTCAGTATAGGGGAAGCTGCTGGCCATGGCTGTGCACCCGTCGGACGCCACTGTCGCGGAAGCCGTTTTTGTACAACTGTTGTTGTCTGTGACCGTAACGGTATATATGCCACCGCTCAGCCCGTACAGGTCCTGGGTCGTGGCGCCGGTCGACCATTTGTAGGTATAAGGCGGGGTGCCTCCGCCGGGCGTCAGGTTAATGGCGCCGTTGTTGGCGCCGGGGGCTGCTTCTGCGGTAGTGTTGGCAGACAGGACGATATAGGTGGGCTGGTTGATCGTCACGGATTCCACGGCCAGGCATCCCGAAGCATCCGTAACGGAGAGGGAGTACGTGCCTGCCGCCAGGCCGGAAATGCCGGAGGTGGCGGCGCCGGTCGACCATTTAAAACTGTACGGGGCCGTACCGCCGGAGGCCGTTGCCGTTGCCGAACCCGTAGCGGTGCCGGTACAACGGACGTCGACTTTGCTGATGCTGGCGGTATGGCTGCAGGCACTGCAGGCGGAGAGGCAGGAAGCATTGCTGACCTCGAAACGGATTTTATCGCCGGGCAGCGGGCCGAAGCCCTTGCTCATGTCGATGCCGACGCCCCCGATGAGGTGGCAGTAGCTCATGATCGTCCCGCCGCCGTTGGGCAGGGGCGCTGTCGGGCAGCTTCCGTTGCCGGGGTAGCCGGCGGTTTCGCCGCACCCGTCGATGGCCTCGGCGGCCGTGCCGTCGCCGTTGACATCCCAGGAGCAGTCGTGAGAATGCCAGCAGCCCAGGTTATGCCCCATCTCGTGGGTGATCACATTGACAGACCAGGAGTAGGCCGGCAGCTCATTATACCCGCTGTAAATGTAACTGTAAGCATAACTGTAGGAGGAGCAGAGCGCGTCGACCCAGGCTATGCCGCCGCCCGCCGGGGCACCGCGGGACACCAGGTGGGCCAGGTCGCCGTTGAAGCCCGGCCGGGCCGTACGGAAAGTTTTCAAAGCCTCGCTGGTGGAATTAGCAGGGTATCCATCTGGCGACTGCCAGACGAAGGCCTCCGAAATGACGACTTCAACACTTTCATTCTGATAAATGGCCGCCACGACGTTGAATAACCCGGCTATATGGTCGATGGTGTTCTGCACCGAACCTTTTTCCAGGTACATATCGTAATCGCATTCGAGATAAACGCGGACGCAATTGCCGCCGCTGCGGCCGGCGGGTGCCTGCAGGTGTTCGTTCAGGTTGCGCAGGCTGTTGGTGGCGTCTTCGAGCTGCGATACGCCGCATTCGAAAGCCGGGGGGCTGGCTACGTCGCCGGTCCGGTAGAGGATGTACCGGTCTTTTTGCCCTTCCCCTTCCAGCGCGCCCAGCACCATATTGCCCTGTTCGGCGGTTTCTATGACGCCCATCAGCCCATCCTCGAAGATGCTGATGGCGGCTATGGAACGGGAAGAGCCTTCCACGATTCCCCGGTAGTGGCGCCCGGGGCGGTAGGCCGGCACATTGCCCTCCCCGGCGCTGGTGGACACCTGGAAATCATCAGTGAACAACTCGTGCCGGATCAGTTTCAGCCGGACGGAACTGAACTCGCCGGTAGGCACCTGCAGGGCAATAGCCGGCGCATCGGCCCAGTAGGCCGCTTTCAGGCTTGCGGCGTCCACCTGCAGCACCTGCCCCCGGGAAACGGTGCTTTTCAGGCTGCCGGCCACCTCTCCGGCCCATTGGAAGGCGGAAACTGCCTTCAGCCCTTTGCCGGACAGTTGGTGGAGCAGTACCTTTTGTTGAATTGGAGAATGGTTTTGTGCGTGGCTGCTCATTGAAAACGCAGCCAGAAGAAGCGTGATCTGGAGAAATCTCATTTTTGGGATGTTTATGATTCGATAATTGCTATTCGTTGCTGTTATGCCGCATAGAGGCAGCATGTGCCAGAGTCACCCGACACGGCAGTTCCGTTAAACCTGGGAGAAAAATTGTGTGAAAAAACTGGCCGTCTTTATGAGATTTGAAAGGCCCTAAAGGAGGGTGGAAGCATGATCTGTCAGGAATACCGGGATTTGGAAGATTGGAGTTCAGTTGGGAGCATGGCGCAAATATAAAAAAATGTCTTATTGAAAAAATTTTCCTAGTAGATTTTTTTCAATGATTTTTTCTGTTATGTTTTGTTGTGAGGCATGTTTCATCGCTTCAGGTGCCGGCAATTCCCGTTTTGGCAGGACAAATAACCGGCAATGCTCGTTCTGGGTTGTAGCAGTATGTCCTATACTCCTGAACCAAACAGGACATAAAGAACGCATATTACAGGGCTATTTGGCCTTTGCGGCGAAACAAAACGCGCCCCAGTTGCCCGCCGCTTTTGAACCACATAGGCCACACAGGACATATAGGGCCGGGCTATGTGCCCTATGCGAAACCTCCTATGTGGCCTTTGCGGCTAAAAAATGCCCCCGGCTTGCAGATGCCGCTAATATTGCTTGTTCCCGGGGTTGTGCAATAAGTATATGCAGACAGGATTAACCAGATTATCAGGATATGTACTCCCGTGTGGCGCAAGCCACTACATCTTGTAAATCTTGTTAATCCTGTCTACTTTCGACCTTTTTGCACAACCCCTGATTACCCCGCACCGCGTCAAAGACGCTCGCGAATGAAACGTAATTTAAATATGTCCGGCCACTTATTGTCGCAGGACCTATCCCGATTTTTCGGGATGGCACCTCCAAAATCTTCGATGAGAGCCAAACCGGGAATTGTTGGCCTCAGTGGCCGTTGTTTTGCCTGAAATGGCGCATCACCCCGGGCAGGAGTGTAAAAATGACAATGGCCACGCCCAGCAGGCCATAAGTCGCCTGGAGGAAATGCCCGCCTCCGATAAAGGCGATCTGAATGTCGATCCAGATGATGAGCATCAGCCCCAGATACAGGCTGAAGGCCCATGCCCAGTGGTAGTTGTCGTAGATATTCAGTTTTTCGGCCCACGCCCATAGAGGGCGGCGCCACAGGCCGATCAGGACAATGAGGGGAAAAAGGCCGAGCAATACGCCCAGGATCATTCCCGGCATCAGGTAATTGCTGAAGGGCGTGCCGGGCAGGTATTCCGAGGCGGGCATTTGCAGGCTGGCCCCGGAAGGGTCCGCGATTAAACTACCTCCTCCGAACAAGCCGCTGGCACATTGGAAGAAGACGAGAAAAGCCAGGATGTAAAGAGCAGCAGGGCGCTTGGTACTCATGTGTGCGTTTTCGGGCAGTATAACGATTACCCACCCAAAAGGCACTGACTTTCATCATCGGACAAGCCGAAACCGCGCTGGTAAAGGAAAAGCCGTAATAAAAATGGCTTCAGGAATTGTTACCTATATAACAGTCATCCTAAAAACGCACACCATGAAGATCGTTTTCATCTCTGATACACACGGCAGGCACCGGAAAGCAGAGATTCCGGATGGAGACATCCTCATCCACGGCGGCGATGTGACCAACGGCCGGGAAGCCCAGATGCTGGACTTCCTGAACTGGCTGGCGGAGTTGCCCCATCCTTATAAGATATTCATCGGCGGCAACATGGACCGCATGCTGGAGGTGGACTCTGTGAAGTATCACCAGATGTTGCCCGACAATACTTACTACCTGGAAAACGAAAGCCTGGACCTGGAAGGGCTCCACATCTGGGGTTCGCCGATGATCCCCAATTTCGTCGGCGCCTTCAACCGGAAACGGGGGGAAGAGCTTCGGGCATACTGGGAAAAAATTCCCGGGGATGTCGACGTCCTGATCACCCATACGCCGCCGGCCGGCATTCTGGACCGCACCTCTCTGGGGCTTTCGGTAGGGTGTAAGGACCTCCGCAGGAGAGTGGATGAACTTTCGGTAAAGCTCCACCTGTTCGGCCATGTTCACGAGTCTTATGGCAGGGAAGAACACCATGGGGCCACCTTTGTCAACGGCAGCTTCGTCCGCGGTTTCTTTCAGCATTTTAATCCGGCCTTCGAGATCGAAATATGAGGCCGGGAAACCGGAAAACTTCCAATCCTGCGCTTAGTCTTGTATCTTCGCGCCAAATTAACCGCAATACCGATGATGAACCTCCGACAGATCATAGAAGAAGCCTGGGAAGACCACAGCAAGCTGTCCCACAAACCGGTACAGGAAGCCGTCCATCAGGTCATGGAACTGCTCGACCGGGGAGAGCTGCGCGTTGCGGAGCCTGCCGCCGGCGGAGAATGGAAGGTCAATGAGTGGGTTAAGAAAGCCGTAGTATTGTATTTCCCTCTCCAGCAGATGGAGACCATAGAAGTGGGCCCATTTGAATTTCACGACAAGATTCCGCTGAAGAAGAACTACGCCGGGCTGGGCGTCCGGGTGGTGCCGCACGCGATTGCACGTTTCGGCGCCTATCTGGAAAAAGGCGTCATTATGATGCCCAGTTATGTCAACCTGGGCGCCTGGGTGGGCAGCGGCACCATGGTCGACACCTGGGCTACGGTCGGCTCCTGCGCCCAGATCGGCCGCAACGTACACCTCAGCGGCGGCGTGGGCATCGGCGGCGTACTGGAGCCGCCCCAGGCTGCCCCGACCATCATCGAAGACGATTGCTTCATCGGCTCCCGCTCTATCGTCGTCGAGGGGGTCCGCGTAGAAAAGGAAGCGGTGCTGGGCGCCAACGTCGTCCTCACCCAGTCTACCCGCATCATCGACGTGACCGGGCCGGAGCCCGTTACCTACAAAGGCCGGGTGCCGGCGCGTTCAGTCGTCATCCCCGGTTCTTACCCAAAGGAATTCCCCGCCGGAACCTATCAGGTGGCCTGCGCGTTGATCATCGGGCAACGCCAGGAAAGCACCAACAAAAAGGTATCGCTGAACGAGGCGCTGCGGGAGTATAAGGTGGCGGTGTAGGGGGAAATTGTGCGTAGGTGTAAAAGTGTAAATGTCCCCGCCGTGCAACCATAAACACCCTTACACCCTTACACCTTTACACACTTACACACTTACACACTTACACACTTACACACTTACACCTTTACACACTTACACCTTTACACACTTACACACTTACACATTCTTCCTCATGAAATACCTCATCGTCGGCCTGGGCAATATCGGCGCCAGGTATGAAAACACCCGCCACAACATCGGTTTCGATGCTGTGGACCGTCTTGCCCGTGAATTTGAAGCCGAATGGAAAACGGACAGCCTGGGAGACGTGAGCAGTTTCCGGCACAAGGGGCGCACGTTCTTCCTGCTCAAACCTTCCACCTACATGAACCGCAGCGGCAAGGCCGTGCGCTACTGGCTGCAAAAAGAGAAAATAAGCAAGAACCAACTGCTCGTCATTGTCGACGACCTCAACCTGGACTTCGGCAAGCTGCGCCTGCGGGGCAAAGGCAGCGACGGGGGCCACAACGGATTGAAGGATATCGATCAGATGACCGGAGGCAACGATTACGCCCGCCTCCGGATCGGCATCGGAAGTGAGTTCGGGCGGGGCCAGCAGGTGGACTACGTGCTCAGCGAATGGTCCGACGAAGAGGCTGCCCAACTGCCGGAAATCCTCGAAAAAGCCGCCGAAACCGCCAAAGCTTTCGCCACCATCGGCCTGCAGCACGCGATGAGCCGGTTTAACGGGTAGCATTAATTAGGGTGTTTCGGTATTTCGGTATTTCGGTATTATGGTGTTACGGTGTTTTGGCGTTATGGTGTGGCGGCCGGGAGATTACGCCAGGCCTGCCGCAAAACCGCAAAACCATAAAACCATAAAACCATAAAACCATAAAACCGCAAAACCATAAATACCTAAACAGTTGCCGCAATTTCCTATTTTCGCTTAAAAGATCCCTTATGCAAAGATCCAGACGTACCTTTCTCCGTGATTCCGGCCTGCTCGTTGCCGGGTTTTCTCTTTACGGGCTATCCTCCTGCGGGGGCAGCAGCGTAGAAAATGTAGACATACCGGAAGGGCTTTTTTTCGACATCTCCCTCGCTCAGTGGTCCCTCCACCGGTCTTTGCAGAGCGGCGAGATGGACAACCTCGACTTTGCGGAAATGGCTAAAAAAGATTTCGGCATCAGTGCGGTAGAATACGTCTCGCAGTTCTTCCAGGACAAGGCCAAGGACAAGGCCTACCTTGCCGAGATGAAAAAGCGGGCGGACGACAACGGCGTCAAAAGCCTGCTCATCATGGTAGACGGCGAGGGAGACCTGGGCAGCACAGATAAAGAAGCCCGGGCACTGGCCGTTACCAACCACTACAAATGGCTGGACGCTGCCAAGGCTTTGGGCTGCCACTCCATCCGGGTGAATGCCGCCGGCCGGGGCACAGCCAGCGACGTGGCTCAGGCGGCCCTGCGCAGCCTGCAGCAGCTCGGAGACTATGCCGCCCAACTGGACCTGAACGTGCTGGTGGAAAACCACGGCGGGTATTCTTCCGACGGCAAGTGGCTCTCCTTCATCATGGGGGCACTGAAGCGGCCCAATGTCGGCACGCTGCCCGACTTCGGCAATTTCTGCATCGAACGGGGAGAAGACGGGAAGTGCGTCAATGAGTACAACCGCTATGACGGCATGCATGACCTGCTGCCATTCGCCAAGGGGGTTAGCGCCAAATCCTACGCCTTCGACGAAAAAGGCAGGGAAACGACCATCGACTACGCCCGCATGCTGAAACTGGTCAGGGATGCCGGATATGCGGGCCATGTCGGCATCGAGTTCGAAGGAGAAGGCAGCGAAATCGACGGTATCCTGCATACCAAGAAGCTGCTGGTTGAAGAAGGGATGAAATTGTCGTAGCTTAACAGATTCTGTGTGAAATACCTTTTGCAAACGTTGCGATATTCTCTGTCCTGGCCGGCGCTGGCTGCTGCCTTGCTGCTGGCCGGTTGTAAGAATAAGGTTGAGGATGTCAACGCCCTGGTCTCAAAGTTCGACACCCAGGTGGAAACGGCAACAGATGTGGAGATCCTCTACAGCGACTCCGCCCAGGTGCGGGTGCGCATCACCGGACCGACGATGCTCTACCACCTCGACCGGCAGGAGCCGCGGCAGGAATTCCCGGATGGGGTGTCCGTCGATTTCTTCGGGCCGGAAGGCGCCATAACCAGCGAACTCGACGCCCGCTACGGCCTGCGGCTGGAGAACAAGAATGAGGTGATCGTGCGCGACAGCGTCGTCTGGCTGAGCGTCGAAGGGGAAAAGATCGAGACCGAGGAGTTGATATGGGACGAACGGCAACGGAAAATCTACACCAACAAATTCGTAGTGATCACCCGCCCCGACGAGATCATCTACGGCCACGGTTTCGAAGCCGACCAGGACTTTACCTACTCCCGGATCAACGCCATCGAAGGGCGCCTCAAGGTCGACGACCTGGAAAAGGAACTGGAGTAATGCTGATAGCGCTGATCATATTGTTCCTGATGTTGTCCGCCCTGTTTTCCGGCACGGAGATCGCCTATATTTCCGCCAACAAGCTGAGGGTGGAGCTCAAGAAAAAGAAGGGGTCGCAGCGCGGCCAGGTGCTGGCCGGCTTCTACGAAGACCCCGCCGCTTTCCTGGGCACGATGCTCGTCGGCAACAACATCGCCCTGGTCGTCTTCACCTACCTGCTCACGCAGCTCGTTGAACCCTACCTGCTGCAGGTTCCCTGGTTCCGCCCCCCCCTCGTGCTGCTTCTGATCGAAACGCTCCTGGCCACCGTCATCGTGCTGTTATTCGGGGAGTTCCTGCCGAAAACACTGTTCCGCCTCTACGCCGATGACGTCCTCTACTTTCTGGCCTATCCCCTGAAGCTGATCCAGTGGCTGCTGCTCATCCCCGCCTGGCTGATGACCCGCCTGTCCAACCTCCTGCTGCGCGCCCTGCGCACGCCGACCGAAGAAGTGGACAACGCCTTCACCCGCCTCGACCTGGAAAACTTCATCAACGACACCCAGACCGATACCGAAGAGAACATCGACCGGGAGCTTTTCGGCAAGGCCCTTAACCTGCGCGACGTGCGCGTGCGGGAGTGCATGGTGCCCCGCCCCGAGATCGAAAATATCGATATCGGCGCCAGCGTTGGCGACCTGGAGCAACTCTTCCGGGAGACCAAGCTGTCCCGCATTATCGTCACCAAGGATGATATTGATAACGTGCTGGGCTACGTCCACCACCAACAACTCCTCAAACAGCCCAAATCCATCAGCAAGCTGATCCTCGACCTGCCCTTCGTGCCCGAAGCCATGCGGGTAACCGACCTGCTCAACCAGTTCATCCGCGACCGGATCAACATCGCCATCGTGGTAGACGAATACGGCGGCGTCTCCGGGCTGATCACCCTGGAGGATATCCTGGAGGAAATCTTCGGCGAGATCGAGGACGAACACGACCAAGAGGAGTATGTCGAGACGGTCATCCGCCCAGGGCAGGAATTTATTTTTTCCGGCCGCCTGGAAATTGATTATCTTAACGAAAAATATGCCCTGGGCCTGCCGGAAGGCGACTACCACACCCTCTCCGGCTATCTGGTGATGACCCATGGCGCCATTCCCGAACGGGGAGACGTAATGGAACTGAACGGCTACCGCTTCGTCCTGGAACTGGTGAGCGATACCAAGATCGAAACGGTGCGGGTGGTCCGGCTGGAGAAGCCAATTGTATAAAATTTTATATATGAAAACTAACGCCTCCTTGCTCTGCCTGGCCTTATTTCTGGCCCTTCCCCTGACGCTTTGCTCCCAGCACAGCCTGGGGCTACAATGCTCCTTCCTGCAACGCGAATACGTTTTTGATGCCGCTGTCTATTCCCAAAGAACCCGGCAGCGGCTGAGCTATAATCCAGGCATAGATTACTGGTACCAGTTTCCGGATTCACATTGGGCTGCCTACGGGGCTCTGGGGTTTGCCAATTACCGGTGGAAGCGGGCGCTCAGTGACGGAGGGCCGGTTGGCGATGGCTTCGGTTCGCCCGAAACGCCGGATAATCCTCCTGTTGTCATATTGCCAGGGCCATCCCTGGAGGGACTGGGGCCTTTGTATTACTCGGACCGGTACCTGAACCTGCGGGCCGGCGCGCGCTTCACCATCAAAGAAGGCGAGGTGGGCCTGTTCTGTTTGCCCTACCTGGGGGTGAACGCCTACCTTAACAGCCGAAGCACCCGGCTGTCCGAAGAAGAAAATGAATGGGCCAGGACAGAAAAAACGGAGCGCCGGGATTTTGTCGGAGCGTTTCGCCTGGCGCCCGGCCTGGGCGCTGGCCTTTCCGTCCCGCTGGCGCCGCCATAGGCGGTAACTTTAATTTTTCATATACAATAAATCGAGCTGCGAAGGCCTGGCCTTTCGTTTTTCATGGGTGCAGAAGTACGCTACGAAGCCCAGGAATTCAGAGGGTTCCGGGCTTAGGGCCAGCTCGGTAAAATGTTCTTTGAAAAAATCGGCGAACTTCATTAAGCTGACCATGCGCTGGCACGATTGAAAAACAGCATGCAGGAAGAAGCTGTAATAGCGGACGAAGAACAAGCACAGCCAGGCCAGGAACAGGTGAAAGACAATCAAGGCCTGAGCCGGGCCAGGTTGTTTTTTGCCGCTAAACATTTGGGCGAAGCCTAGCTTGCTTTTCCAGCATTTGAAAACGATTTCAATGCGCCAGCGGAACCCATAGGCTTGGAGCACTTGCTGTGCCGTCCAGGTTTGTTCGTCCACATTGGTTACAAAAATAGTCCAGGACAGCAACTCCATGTACTCCTTTGAATGGTTGGCCCTTTGGTGCCTGTCTTTGGCTGCTTTGCGTTTGCGGCTTTGGGCCACCTGCTGCGGGGCCAGGATGGCCACTACCCTTGCTGGCAGTTGAGCCTCCTTTCCTATTATTACCCATTGATCCCAAACGGCAAGGCCTTTGCGGCGGCAGGCCCTGAGTTGTTTGGCCAAGTCGATTATTTCGCCATTTTCAGGGCTATATAGGTTTGCCCCATAACGGTAGCGGCTGAGGAAAAAAGCCATAAGCTCCGCAATTTTTTTCAAGATGGGCAAAGCCCAGTAGCCCATGTCTCGTATGGTTAAGTCGCCAGGCTGCAGGACGTCGAGGATATCTCCGGCATATTTCTGGCCGTTGTCGCGGCAGCTTTGCAGTTCCAGCTTGGAATACTGTTCGCCCAGCAAGTTGAGCCGCAACTGGATGCGGGCTGTAGCGCAATGGCCTTTATTGCTGTGGCTGCCAGGAAAAAAGCAGGCCAGGCTGTCCGGCAAATGAGCGCAGGTGCTGTCCTCGACATATACCTGCCTGAAGCCCTTGAAAACCCTGCTGTCCAATGCCTTTTTGGATTGCTTTTGCAAATCCTGGCGTAGGACTTGTGCCAATAGCCCTTGGGCAAAGGCTTCATGGCGGAACTGCAGTTTCTTCAGCACCGCTTGCTTAGAAACAGTGCAGCCCGTCAAGCTGCTGATTTTGGCCGCCCACCGGATCAAGCTGTAACGGCCAGTGCATAGCATCAGGAAAAAGCCGGCTACGAAGCTTAAACAGTCAACCTTGCGCGCTTGGCGCAACTGAAACCCAGTGCGCACGGACAGCTCTTGGATTTGATATTCAGACAACTTCGTCGTAATTTGTTGGATATTTAATTTCATTTGGGCTGTTTAGGTGGAAGTTCGCTCTTTTTGAGCTGTTTACCTAAACAGCTTTTTCATATTTGAAATAATGAGCGGGAGCCTTGGCTTTGAGGCCATCATTCCCCCAAGGGCTAGGGGCAGGGCTTCACGGCCGATTACTGCTCTCGTTGGCCAGTGCCTCCTCTGTTGTCCAGGCCTCGGCGTGAGCGCAGGTGGAAGCTGGGCTAACGCTGAAGTCCGGACGGGACGGCAAAGGCCAGCAGGCCGCTTATCACTCATATTATAAATAGTTAGGTTACCGCCTATGCGATAGCTATCGGGATGCTAAGGTCGGGAACCTTCGCCTTGGCTAAAGAAAAAATCACTTGCCTGTCGAAACCCGACACTTATTAATCGCGCGTCGCATAGCGATGGGTAAATCAAAAATTTTAACCGGATCGCAGAGACGGTCGCACATCAAAAATCAAAACTTATTCTTCCACATCATGCTCTCTACCGGCTTGTCGGTGCGTTCGTTATATTTGGCGCTCTTCTTTTTATTGTAATAATTCAGGATTTCCCCTTCCACGCGGAAGTAGATGAGCTGGCCGATGGGCATGCCGGCATAGACGCGCACGGGGTGGGTGCAGGAGATTTCCAGCGTCCAGGTATTGCAGAAGCCGACGTCGCCCTTGCCGGCGGTGGCGTGGATGTCGATGCCGAGGCGGCCGACGCTGGACTTGCCCTCCAGGAAGGGAACGGCGTTGTGGGTTTCGGTATACTCTTCGGTGACGCCCAGGTAGAGGGTATTGGGATGGAGGACGAAGCCCTGTTCGGGGATTTCGATGTACTCGATGGGGTTGTGGCGCCGGGCGTCCAGGATGTGGTCCTTGTATATGGCCAGCCACCTGCCGAGGTGGACGTCGTAGGAGTTGGTGCCCAGGCAGTGCCGCTGGAAGGGTTCGATGACGATCTCTCCGTTTCCGATGCCCTCCAGTATTTTCTTGTCCGACAGTATCATAGCGCCTTGGTTGATGAGGGCGCAAAGTTATTTATTTTTCCTGAATAAACGCTGCCGGGTTTAAACAGGAGGGACCACTCCGCAACCCGGCAGGTTTGGATTATTCTATCTGATTAAAGGAAACCAAACGCCCTTCACATTTTTTTCCGGGCATACAATTTTTTCACCTGTGGCTTTCGTTAATATGTCGTGATTTTCAAAAACAAACCTGCTTCTGTCCTCCATGGAATTTGGCGATCCAACAGCGCTTCTGCCCCTTGCCGGAGCGGGGAGAGAATATGGGTTTGTCGGTTTACCCTACAATCAAAACTACCCAATCGAATGAGAGTATTGCCTGTATTGATCACCCTTTTGAGTTTCGTTTTCCAGTTGAACGGCCAAGGCATGGCCTACCCGGGCCCGTCCCTGCCTGCATCCAAGCCTGGCCTGGACATCTACCTGCACTACGACAGCCCGCGCGACGAGGTCATCATCCAGAACGGAAAGCTCACCCACATTTCCAAAACCTACATTTACGACGAGAACCGCCCCTGGGACGCCACGCCGGTGGACGTCTCCCAAAGGACGGTAGCGAACGCCATCCCCCTGAACGGCCACCAGCTCAATTCCCTGCGGGAGATGATCCAGACCACAGGGATCATGCAGCTGCCGGAGCAGGAGTACGGTGCCCCGAGCGGGCAACGCAGCTACGATTACCAGATGCACATCCGCTCCGAAGGGCGGGAAAAGGCAGTCCTCTACCGCAGCAACCCCAGCTTCGCTAACGCTCCCCCTGCCTTCGGCCGCATGAAGGAGTACCTCTGGAAGCTGGTGACGGAGGTGGAGTATTAGGAGGTGTGGAGGTGTTTAGGTGTGGAGGTGTTTAGGTGTGGAGGCAAAAGTTGGGAGCTGGGCTGGACTGCACACCCCTCCCGCTTCCACATTTACACCCTCACGGCAGCCTTCCGAACCATTCTTTCACCACCGCCTCTGCCGGTTTGCCGTTGGGCGTGAAGCCGGTGTGGCCCGGGCCGCCATGGCTCGGGTAGGTCGGATATTTCCACCATAGTATTCCTTTGCACCATTCGGTTTCATTCTGCAGGTTTTCCAGGACGATGCGGTAGCAGCGCTTCTGTGCCTCGCTCTCGTATGGAGAGCCGTCGCGGTCCTGGTGGGGGGCGGCCCATGGGGTAGGAGTGCTGGTGAAGCCGATCTCGGTGAAGAGCAGCGGTTTGCCGGCTTGCCGGCTGACGCGTTCGGCGAGGAGGAGTACCTGGCGGAAGGCGGCGCTGAGTTCTTCGTCGGTGGGACTTTCCTGCTGGCTTAGGGGGTAGTAGCAGTTGAGGCCGATATAGTCCAGCGCGTCCCAGAAAGCAAGGGTTTCGAACTCCCTGCCCCAGTTGGCGGAGTACGTCATGGAGCCCGAATAGATGCCCCGCAGCTTTCCGATGAGCGTTCGCCAGTCCTGTTCTCTCTGCAGGGTTGCCCGGGCAAATTCCACGCCAATGCAAAGCATATCCATGTCGTTCATTTCTGCCAGCAGGGCGTAGTGGCGCATCCAGCGGTAATAGTAAACAAAGAACTGCTGCCAATCCGCCTCATTCTGCATCTCCACGTCGCCGGGCCAGCTGTTGCCGCCCAGCCAGATTTGCGGTTTCAGCACGGTTTTCAGGCCGAGCCGGCGGGCGGCGAAAGCGTCCTGCACCACGCTTTCGTCCGTTTCAGATCCTGCTCTGGTCATAAGGGGCAAGGGCGTAGGCGCCTGCGGGTCGCGCATATAAGAATAGGGGACGATGGCCACCGCATTGGCGCCCAGGGCGCTCAGTTGCCGGAGCGACTGGCCGGACAGGCTGGAGCCGTAGCCGTTATATATAGCGTAGCCTTCGTGGGCAAAGTTGAAGCCTTTGAGGTAGGGGAGGGGGGGAGGTTGAGGTTGAGGCTGAGGCTGAGGCTGAGGTTGAGGTTGAGGTTGAGGTTGATTAAGGTGTTGGTGCCAGCCTCTTTCCAGTTCATGTATTTCTTCCGGGTTGGGTTGCCAGTTGGCATAGCGTTCCAGGAAGGCTTCCCGCCCCCAGTGTTCGATCAGGAAACGGACGAAGGAGGCGGAGAGGCAGCCCGATACCAGGGGAGATTCCTGCGCCAGCTGATCGTTGTCGAGGAGTTCGGCCAGGGGGGTGCCATTGCCGGATTGGTGGAGCCGGCGGGCCCAGTAGGCATAGCCTTTTTTTTGCCAGCTTTCCGTAAAGCAGAGGGCCAGGCCCTGCTCCAGGGCATGCAGCCGGGGCTGGCCGAGCAGGCGGCGCAGCAGCAGCACATTTTCGGCGCCGGCGTGTTGCCCCTGGAAGGCCTCGCCGGCCACCAGGTGAGCGGCGCCCCGGCGGAAGTCGGCCTGTGCCGGTTGGGTGTTGTTCAGGCGCAGGCCTTTCTGTTCTATGGAGGGATAGAGGTGGCAGGGGATGGGCGGGGAGGGAGCGGGCTGTCCGCAGAACCCGGCGATCCGGCCCGCGTTGGCGTCGCAGGCATCCATCAGCCGCCGGGCGTATTCTGCCTCCGGCGGGACCTGGTGAAGGATGAAATCAAAATAACGCCCGCTCACCGTCGTGTCTCCGGATCCGGTAAAATCGAATTCGGTGCCGGTGCCCGGCGCCCAGGATTGTTCGTCGAATGCGCCCATCAGCAGGCGGCGGCCGTCCTGATAAACTTCGTAGCCCATAGAGGCCCAGCTATAGACCGGCAGCCCCTGTTCCTGCCGCTCCCGGTAAAAGGCGGCGATATCCTCCTGGCGGAATGCTGTGATAACGCCAACCGGGAGGCTGTTGTCAAACGGGTTAGGGTAGAACGACAGGGCAAGAACTGTATTCGGCCCTTCAAAGCGATGGTTGTTAAACAGCAATATCCCTTTTTCCAGGTTGTAAGGCAGGCGGGAAACCAATTCCCGGACTGAGGGGTTGTGCCATTCCGCCCCCAGCAGCAGGAGGGGACCCTCCTTCAATTGCTCCCGGCTTGCGGCAGCCGCCGGCAACAGGCGGCACTCGGCCCGCCGCTGCCGTTGTTTGACCTGCCGGGCGACATCTTCCAGCCCTTCGCTGTAAACGATCAGCAGGCGGCCTTCTTCCCGGTAGCGCCGGAGCAGTTCCTCGCGGCCGGGGAGGGGCGTGGAGGGCACCGCTCTGGCCGCCAGGTTGGAGGCGGGCTGGGGCTTGCACGACAGGCAGCCCAGGAGGGAGAGGCAAAACAAGAGGTCTTTCATTGGGTGTCCGTTCTTTAGGTGATGGTTCGGCTGATCTTCCACTGTTAACGCGCTGAATGCGGAGGGGCTCAGAATCCATGGGATCAACTGAGTTCCTCCACCTCCCAAACGATCATGCTGCGGTCGTCGCTGGCAGAGATGAGGAAGTTGTGGTACGGATGCCAGAACAGGCGGTTGACGGAGTTGACATGGCCGCCGTCGCGGCTGGCATCCAGCACTTTGAGCAACTCAAAAGTTTGGGTGTCCCACAGCTTGATGGACCGGTCGCGGCTGCCGGTGGCGAACCAGCGCCCTTCCGGATGAAAGGCAATGCTGTTGATGGTATACCAGTGAGCGGGCCGGGCCGAATGCAGTTCCGGGCCCGGCGCCAGCCCCCATACTTTGAGCATGGCGTCGCGGCCGCCGCTGATCAGGTGGTTGCCGCCGGGCGTGTAGTGCAGCGCAAATACCGAGTTGTCGTGGGCTTCGGCCAGGCGGCGGCGGAGGCCCAGGTTTCCGGCGTCCAGGAGGTAGATGGCATTGTCGCTGGCGCCAACGGCGAGCTCGTTGCGTTCCGGGCTGTAGGCCAGGCAACGCAGGCTTTGGTTGCAGAGCTGGATGCTCTCCAGGCTGCGCCCTTCGGCGGCATCCCAGCGCGTCAGCAGGCCCTTTCCGCCGGCCGTGTAAACGAAGTCGCCGATGCGGAGGATATCAAAAACGCCCTTTTGGTGGTGCGCGATATTGCGGGTTTTTTCCGGCTGGGCCAACGCTATCCAGTGCAGGCCGCCGTTCATGTCGCCGGCAACGACCTTGTCCCATTCCGGCAGGTAGAGCAGGGAGAACACCTGGGTGCCGGCCTGGGCGGCCAGGCGGCCCATTTCCGGAGCATCCAGCTCCCAACGGACGATCCAGCCATCCCCGGCGCCGGAGAAGAAACCGTCGGCCTGCGGCCCCCGCCCAAGCGCAAAAACCGCAGCGTTGTGCCCGGTGAGCTGTGCTTTCTTTCGGGCGGTCAGTTTTGGCATGGTTTTAGTTTTGGTTTACGCAGAAAACAGATAGTCCGTACTTTTGGTTTTCATGGAATGAAGGAATGAAGGCCCGTCCTCATTCTTCGGCCGGGTAAAAATGAAGGAATGAATACGGAAGCCGGCCATTCACGCTCCCCCGGCTTCGGTACAGGCCCGGCGGGGGAGTTCGTCTCTGCATTCGGGCAGGATGGTGCCGTGGTTCGCTTCCATCTGGAGTGCTTTCGGTTGGACGATCAATTGTTGGTGTGGGCACCCGTTACACCAGTTTGACCCCTTGGCCGGCAACCTGGCTGGCCGTTCGGAATTTGATTATCCATCAGATATTTTTAATTTTGCAGTGCGATATCTATCCAGTCGTCAATCTTCCCCTTCAACGGTTTCTCCGGGCGGTCCGACATTGTAGTTTGTCCAGGAGGATTCAGCCGGTTATGTCTGCTCCATCAGCGCTCAAGTTTTTTGAGCAGGAATAAGCAGAATGAGCTATATTGCTGCCTGGAGAGGTAAAGTATCCCATTTACATATCCAAAATTATATCCCATGAAAACGTTAAAGACGATCATCGCCGATGACCACGTGATCTTTCTTGAAGGGCTTAAGACGGTGCTGCGCCGCAACATCTATGCACAGGACCTTCAGTTCCTGATCGTGGGCGAAGCGGCTAACGGCCACGATCTCATCAACCTGTTGAAACGCCAACCTGCCGACCTGCTCATATTCGACCTCAACATGCCGCAGAAAGACGGCCTGGAAGTACTCCAGTTCATCCGCCATTCCCACATGGATATCCTGACTCTGGCCCTGACGATGTACGAATCGCCGAAGATCGTGCGCAGTGCCTTCAAAGCCGGCGTTGATGCTTATGTGCTGAAAGACAAGGGCATAGAGGCCTTGCTGGCCGGCATCCGGGAGATTGTCGCCGGCAACACTTACGTGTCGGAGGGCATCAACCCCGGCAACGGCCTGCCCAGGGCCAAAGCCCGGCAGTCCAGGTTCCTGGCCAGCGACCGCTTCGTCAAAAAACACAGCCTGACCAAAAGAGAACTCGAGATCCTGCAGCTCATCACGCAGGCCCTGAGCAACAAAGAGATCGCTAAAGCCCTGTTTATCAGTGACCAGACCGTCAGTGTTCACCGAAAGAACATCATGCGCAAACTGGGCGTCAGCAATACCGCCGGCCTGGTGAAAATCGCGTACGACAACAGCCTGGTCTGAACGGCGGCGAGGTTAAATTTTAAAATTACCCCCTAAAGGGTATGGAGTCTCCGTAAACTTATTTTATATTTGTATCGCGAGCGGAGCAGCTCGTAGTGCATTGCTATCTACCTGCAATAAGATGACCTATAGCGTAACAACAGACGGCCTGCAAAGAATGAAATACGTTACTTCCGGGAGTGTTCCCGAAGGAGAGACTACTGAATTTACCGTACAAATCAACAATCCCATGAAAAAAAATCCTTACGCTTGCACCGGTTTTCTGTTCCATCAGTCCCATTCCGGTCCGAAGTTTCTTCCTTTCAGCATATCGCGAATCAGTTCCCAGCAAAATCATTATCGTTGAGTGTCTAAAGAGATCTTCACCTGGTGTTGATCCTTTTTTTGTTTCCCCCAATAACCTGAATGAAAGCCCGGAGCCCGAAACGCTGCGGCTCCTTTCCTTGAAAGTTCTGGTTTAGAATAATAACGACGACGGCCCTGGCCTTTGCCCGGCGCACCTTCCACGCTCCTGCCGGAGTTTTCGGATAGCTGCCGGAGGCCAGATGTGATCTTTTATAAAATTTACCTAATTCTTTAAACAAATTGTGATCTTATGGAAAGAACGAAATTTACCTTCGCTTCTCCCTCCAGCTGGTTTAGCGCGATCGCCCTGGTGCTCGTGTTCGGCCTGGCAGGATTGCAGCAAGCCTCGGCGCAGTTTCTGTCCGTGACAGACGCGTCCGGTGGCACGCCGCCCTCGCCGCTGAACTTCACGCCGCCCGAAGGCGATTGTGGCGTTAACCTGCAGTGGGCAATTACGGCCCTGGACCTTCAGGGCGTCCCCACCGTTACAGCCACCATTACCAACAACCTGGGCGCG
>JAGFJD010000475.1 GCA_024102975.1 Phaeodactylibacter sp.
ATTTTGGCTTTAACCGAGGCAAAGGTTCCCGACCTTAGCCGTAGCTAAGGGAGGCGGTTCTTTAACGAAGGGTAAAGCCAAAAGCGCTCCTAGGAAACCTGACAGTTATTGATCGCACGTCGCTAAGTATACCTTTTTCCGCATCTGTTTGACAATGGCGAATCCTTCCCGGGCCACGGCCGCAACAACCGGCAGGGCCAGGCGGACAAACCCGCAGCCCCATTGCCGTGGTCAATGGCGGGGCGGCTTTCGCGGTTTTTGGGGTTATACGGCCGTATGGGCATAATGTTTTGGCCGTCCTGAAGAAAATCCGCATTTTTTTGCCGAACATGCGGCGGCAGCCGCCCGTTCCGGAAAAGAACCAATCCTCCTCACTGAATGGCTATACTCGGAAGTATTGTAAAGTCGGCGATAGGCCTGAAACACACCCTGGCAGCCGACAGGAAAGCCCCTCGCCAACTGCAGGCAGGACAACTGCAGGCATTATTGTCCAAAGCTTCATCTACCTCCTTCGGGCTGTACTACCAGTTCGGGGAATTGCTCCGGGCAGCCGACCCGGTGGGCGCCTTCCAGGCGTCCGTGCCCATCTTTGAGTACGGCGAAATGAACCGCCGCTGGTGGAAGCAGCAACAGGCAGCTCCGGACATCACCTGGCCGGGAAAGCCGGAGTACTTCGCTCTCAGCTCCGGCACGACGGGCCGGGAAAGCAAACGCATTCCGGTAACCCGGGAGATGCTGGAGTCTATCCGTTCCGTCGGCCTGTCGCAGGCGGAAAGCCTTGCCCGTTATGACCTGCCGCCCGGCCTGTTCGAGAAAGATATCCTCATGCTGAGCAGCTCCGCCCGGCTGCAACGCCATCCCAACGGTCACCTGGAGGGAGAGATCAGCGGCATCAGCGCCAACAATATTCCGGGATGGTTCAGCGGCTTCTATAAACCCGGCCTGGATATCGCCCGCATTGACAACTGGGACGAGCGCGTGGCAGCCATAGCCCGCCAGGCGCCAGGCTGGGACGTTGGCGCCATCGCCGGCATTCCTTCCTGGGTGCAGATGATGCTGAAAACCGTCGTCGAATACCACGGCCTCGACAACATCCATCAGCTCTGGCCGTCCCTGAGCATCTACGTGTCCGGCGGCATCGCTTTCGAACCCTACCGCCAGAGCCTGGAAAAACTCCTGGGCCGCCCCCTCATCTACATGGACACCTACCTCGCTTCGGAAGGCTTCTTCGCCTACAACGGCCGCCCGGAAACCTTCGCCATGAAACTCGCCCTGGAACACGGAATCTTCTACGAGTTCATCCCCTTCGATGAACGGGGTTTCGGCCCGCAGGGCGACCTGCTTCCCGATCCTGAAGTGCTGGCCATCGGCGACGTCAAAGAAGGACAGGATTACGCACTGCTCGTCTCCACCCCCGCCGGCGCCTGGCGGTATATGATCGGCGATACCATAAAATTCACTGACCTTGATGAAATGGAAATCGTGATTACCGGCCGAACCAAGTATTTTCTCAACGTGGTGGGTTCGCAGTTGTCTGAAGAAAAAATGAATGCCGCCATAAAGCAGCTGAGCAAATATCTGGATACGGACATCAACGAATTCGCCGTCGCCGCCATGAAAGATCATAACGGAGATTTTTACCACCAGTGGGTGATCGGGGTGGACGGAGAGGCCGACGAAACAGCCGCCCTGGAATATCTGGACGCCACCCTCCGGGACCTGAATAAAAACTATGGCGTGGCGCGCCGGAAAGCGCTCCGGGAGGTAAAGCTCAGAACCCTGCCTTCCGGCGTTTTCTATCGCTGGCTGGAATCCAACAAAAAGAAAGGCGGGCAGATGAAGGTGCCCAAAGTGATGTCCGAAGAAAAAATGAGAAGCTTCCTGGATTTCGCAGGGCTGAAGCTCTAACCTGGATATATGGATACAAAGGCTCCCGGCTTAACCTCTGGCTCATACCACTGGACAAAATGGTTTTGGACACAGAGAGCATTGAGGTCAACACAGAGTACACAGAGTTTTTTCTATTGATAATCAGGTCTCTGTGTGGCTCTGTGTCTTCCCGGCGTACTCTGTGTCCAGAAAATATCTAGTAGTATGCCTCTGGCCCTCAGATAAGCCGGTCCATCCGCAGGCACTCCTTTTCCTGCTTCTGAACCATGAGGGCTACTTCATCCGCCGACATGTAATACTGTTTTTCCTTCCGGAAAAAAGCCAGGTTCAAAACCGGCTGAGCCTGCATGGTCGTTGAGCGCATCGGTTGCTGCCGGACGATGAGCCTGTGCCGGCTCAACTCCGGGAAGCCCCGGAAGGCTTTCATGAAACTGTCCCTGATGTGCTGAGAGGAAACGTGTTGGAATTCGACGTTCATAACTGCATTTGCAAATAAATCAAAGAAGAAAAATGGAAAATGTAAGCAACAGGGTAGCAAAGACCATACAGAAAACAATCATGCCTTTAGCCTTCCTCGTCCTTTCTTTCATTTATGCCCAGGGGCAGGCACCGGACTACGGCAGCAGCCCTTACAGCGACCAGAAATACAATGGCGCCAACCACCTGGCCTGGTACCAGGAGCCCTTCCTTTGGGCCGGATTAATCCTTTTAATCCTGGTTGTCGGGCTGGTTGTTGCCCGGCGGCGGCGGAAATACACCTAAAGATTACCTCAGTTTTTGTCCTTCCTGGCGGGCCTGCGGCGCTGCTTTTGATATAAAACCTTCAGGTTCCGCTTCCGGCGGATGCTTTTCAACCAGTTGACGGTATATTTTTTCCTGCGTTTTTTCCGGTGAGCGACAGCTTCCATAGGCGTGAAATTTTTCTTCAGCAGTGAAGGGGATGAAGGATAAATACATTCCTAAAACAGCTTGCGGGAGCTTCGGGTTCGGCCCTGTGGAGGCCCCGGATTGCGAACACCGGAGATTTTTTGATTGTTTATAGACTGAAAACCAGATACATAAATAATTGCAGACTATATGTTAAATGAAAAGAAATTTAAAGAACTGTTCGAACGGGATGGAAGCCATCTCGTCTCCATTTTCATACCTACCTACCGGGCCAACCACGCTCAGGAAGACCGCCTGCGGCTGAAGAACGCCCTCAAAGAGGCGGCCCGGCAACTGGAAGAAAGAGGCATGAACAAGGAAGGCGCCCGGTCGTACCTCCGAAGCGCTTACGAACTCGTAGAAAACGAACGCTTTTTCTCCGGCCTCTCCGACGGCCTGTGCCTTTTTATTGATGAAAATTATTTTCACCACGAAACATTGCCGGTAAACTTCACGCCCTATGTATATACGGGGCGCCGTTTTTACCTGCGGCCCGTGCTTCCGGTGCTGACCGGCCGGAGCCGGTTTTTCCTGCTCGCCCTGAGCCAGAATGAGATCAGGTTTTTCGAAGGGCGCCAGCACAGCATCACCCCGGCGGCAATAAACGGAAGAGTAGAAGTATTGTACGTCAATAAGGAATACCATACTTACGGCCACTTCGACGAGCAAAGGAACGCGATAGTCATTCACGAAGAACGCCGCCCCGACAGCCGGGAACTGCTCGGCATGGCAGCGGTGCAAACCTATCTGCAGGGCGGCAGGGTACACCTCCTGGAGCGATCGGAAATGCCTGTTCCCACCGCTAACCTCAATGCCATATACCGATACTGACCTGCCGGGGGCAGTATAAACTCACTGAAGGGCTTCGGCTTCGCCAACCGGGCCGGCTGCAGGATAGCTGATGCGCAGCACCCCCTCTACCGCCTCGCCCGATTGATTAACCAGCTTCACCTGCCAGGCGCTACCTTCGGCATTGTCGACTTCCTTGACAGCATACTTCAATTCCAGAGGGCTGCCGCCGTCGCTCCGCCGGTAGTAGTTCATCTGCCCGGGGCCAAAAAGGATCAGCGCCAGTTCCGCCTTCCCGGGGCGCCACTCGGCAGTGGCGATGATATTCCCTGGCTGTGTTACCTCCAGTTCTGCGACTTCCCTGGCGAAATTATCCAGCTTGAAGGCTTTTTCGATATAGCCGTCAGAAGAGGGGGCGCTTTGAAAAGAGGTGTTCAGGACGAGCAGTAACGGTAAGGCGATCACGCCGCCCAGCACCTTAATCCAAACCGAATAGCTGTTTCCTGCTTTCATGATCCGTGCTTTTGGATAAAGGAATATGGCCTGCCCGCCTTTCTTTACCCGGGGGAAGGGCGGTTTAAGCCATATAAATATTACACTTTTCCTTTCTGCCCCTCAATGATATTGGTCATCGAAGAAGCCCGCATTTATCATCCTTTCCACATCCGGGCACTGTACAGGCCATTCCGTCTTTTTCAGAAAAAGTCGCCGCCGGCCGGTGACTTAATCGGCGTTGGGTGTCCCTAAGAAGATTTATCCATTTACCAAGCGCCAAAACGAGAATGCCAATGTACCTGCTCATGCCCGTCTTTTTCCTCGCCGGATACCTGTTCATTGCCCTGGAACACCCTGTCAAGATCGACAAGTCAGCTTCCGCTATCCTTACCGGCGTAGTTTGCTGGACCATCCTCGTCATCGTTATGGGGCAGGGCCTGGAAATTCCAGGTTACCGCCCGGGCGAAGAACACTTCGTCGAGCACGCGCTTCTGGAGCATCTCAGCGGCATCGCCAGCATCTTGTTTTTCCTGATGGGCGCTATGACCATCGTAGAGCTGATCGATGCCCATGAGGGCTTCAGCGTTATAACTGAGAAAGTGCGGACAACGCACAAGGTCAAGTTGCTCTGGGGACTGAGCTTTCTCACCTTTTTCCTGTCAGCTGCCCTGGACAACCTCACCACGGCCATTGTCATGGCTGCCCTGCTGCGCAAGCTGATCAAAAGCCAGGAAGACCTGTGGTTCTTTGCCGGCATGGTCGTTGTCGCCGCCAATGCCGGGGGCGCCTGGTCGCCGATTGGCGATGTGACGACCATCATGCTGTGGATCGGCGGGCAGGTCACCGCCCTGAACATCGTCAAGGAAGTCTTCCTCCCCAGCGTCGTCTGCCTGCTCATCCCCCTTGCCGCTGCCTCCTTCATGTTGAAAGGGCACCTGGAGCGCCCGGAAATTACGGGCACCCCTGACGACGAAGACCTCGTCCCGCCTTTCGAGCAAAACCTCATCCTGGTGCTGGGCGTAGGCGCTCTGTTGTTCGTCCCTGTATTTAAAAGCGTTACCCACCTGCCGCCTTTTATGGGCATCCTGTTGGGCCTTGGCGTGCTCTGGGTTGTCACTGAAGTCCTGAACACCAACCGGATGCACCACAGCAAAAGGACCGTAGTGGCAGTCCTGCGCCGCATCGACGTTCCCAGCGTACTCTTTTTCCTCGGTATCCTGCTGGCAGTAGCTGCTCTGGAAACAGCCGGGTACCTGGAAGAACTGGCGGCCGTGCTGGACAAAACTTTCGGCAACATTTACATCGTCAACATCCTCATCGGCCTGCTTTCTTCCGTCGTGGACAATGTGCCGCTCGTCGCCGGCGCCATGGGCATGTATCCGCTCAGCGTTTACCCGCAGGACGGCGCCTTCTGGGAACTCCTGGCCTACTGCGCCGGCACCGGCGGCAGCGTGCTCATCATCGGTTCCGCCGCCGGCGTGGCCATCATGGGCATCCTGCGGATCGACTTCCTCTGGTACCTGAAACGCATCAGCTGGCTGGCCCTGCTCGGGTATTTCGCCGGAGTGGCGACCTATTATCTGGTCAACGGCTGAGGGGGGGCGAAAATTCCGGGCGTTCAGTGCCCAGGCTCGTCCAACCCAACTATTTCCCTCCCGTTTTCAGCATCCCGGCCAGCACCTCCCGGAAGAATTTGGCGGCGACCATCGCCGTCATTCCGTTGATGTCCCGCTGCGGGTTGAGTTCCACGATATCGGCGCCGATGATCGGCACATCGATAGCGTGGATGAGGTTCAGTACCTCCCGTACAGACAAGCCGCCGGGTTCGTGGTGAGAGACGCCGGGGGCGAACGCCGGATCCAGCACATCCATATCCAGGGTGAGGTAGAGGGGAGCGCTCAGGTTCAGCCGGCGGGGCAGGCCGTGGCGCATTTCATGGATTTCTGCGCCGAAGCGTTCCGCCTGCTCCCGTTGGTGGGTGGTCAGCGTGCGGATGCCCACCTGTACCAGCCGGCGGGCGAGGCCTTCTTCCATGATGCGGGCGAAGGGGCAGGCATGGGAGTAGCGGTTGCCGTCAAACTCATCGTACAGGTCGCTATGGGCGTCGAGTTGCAGGATGGTGAGTTCCGGGTGGAACCGGGCATGGGCCCGGATGACGGGATAGGCGATGGAGTGGTCGCCGCCCAGTGACAGCAAGCGCGCCCCGGTAGCCAGTATCTGCTCAAGGGGGACGCCGATGTCGCCGTAGTTCCGGAAGGGGACAGTGCCCATATCCACGGCCCGGGGATGGCCTTTCAGGTCTGTGCCATCCTCGGCGAAGGTATTGGCGGAAGCAGAATGAAAGGCTTCCCATATTTTTTCCGGCGCTTCGGCCGCCCCGCGGAGGTAAGAAGAATATTCATCGAACGGGATACGGGCAATGGCGACGGAACCCGGCCGGAGTTGCTCCAGCTTTTCGTGAAAAGAGGCCATGTTTTTTTCAGGTAAAGATGGGAAAGAAAAAACATTGCGCCGGGAACCATCGCCCGCAGTTTCGCTGTTTAGCAAAATATTAAACAAACTTAAATTCTGAGTTAAATTTATCAGTCCGTCGTAAAAATGCCTTGAGGATTTTTTAAATTTAGCAAAAATCACATTGCGATGAAATGGCGAAGGCTTAACGGCCAAAAAATCGAACTTCCGATCAAGGAAGCAGTAGAACAGGCCATCGTCCGGGAAAAAAAGGATGGCCACCACCTGAAGGTTTGCATCGGTTCGGATTCTCAGGTGCGCAACGGCATAGTCGAATTTGCTACCGTTATCGTTTTCCTGCGGGAAAAAAAGGGTGGCTTCATGTTCATCTCCAATTCCAGGGAACCAGGCAATATGGGCCTGCGCGAACGGATGATCACCGAAGTGGCCAAGTCGGTGGAAGTGGCGTATGCCCTCTGCGACCTGCTCGACAGACATGACGTGGCACTGGAAGTCCACGCAGATATCAATACCGACCCGCACTTCCAGTCGAACACCGCCCTGAAGGAAGCCATGGGCTATATCCTGGGGATGGGCTTTGTCTTCAAGGCTAAACCCGAGGCCTTCGCCAGCTCTTCCTGTGCGGACAAGGTGGTGTGACAACAGGGGCTTTCCCCGGAATTTGTCCACTTCCTGGCTGCTTTTGTCTAAGAACTCACACTTTTCCGTATATTCCTGTTTTTTATCGGGAATTATTTTTTCATTTTCGCATCGCAAAAGCGAATTCAGATCGACAGCTCGTCTTTTGATCCCTGCTTTTTGCCCACCCCTCACCAAAATAACGACCAATGAGCAGATTCCTCATGCTTTCCTTAATGGCGTGCCTGGCTTTGTCCTCCGCCATGGCGCAGGGCACTGAAATAGATTTCGAAAAATACGCCCTGGACAACGGCCTGCAGGTGATCCTGCATCAGGACACAAGCACGCCGATCGTGTCCATCGCGGTGATGTACCACGTAGGTTCGAAAAATGAAGACCCGGCGCGGACCGGCTTCGCCCACTTTTTTGAACACCTGCTGTTTGAAGGTTCCGAAAATATCGGGCGGGGAGAATTTTCCAGGTACGTCCAGGATGCCGGCGGCCGGCTCAACGCCTATACTTCCAGCGACAACACCTGCTACTACGAGACCCTGCCTTCCAACCAGCTGGAACTGGGCCTGTGGCTGGAGTCGGAGCGCATGCTGCACGCCAAAGTCGACCAGAAAGGGATTGAAACCCAGCGGGAGGTCGTCAAAGAGGAGATGCGGTCCCGTTACGACAACCGCCCCTACGGCTCCTTCCGGAAGGAGATCGCCCGGCGCCTTTACCGGAAGTATCCTTATTCGTGGACGCCCATTGGCTCCATGGACCACCTCAACGCCGCTGCAGAAGAAGACTACATCAATTTCTACAGGCAGTTCTACGTGCCCAATAACGCCGTGCTGGTGATCGCCGGGGATTTTGAACCCAGGCTGGCCAGGGAATGGGTGAGCAAATATTTCAAAGACATCCCAAAGAGAGAAGGGCCGATCTACCGCCCGGAAGTGCAGGAACCGCCGCTGGGCGGACAGGTCAGGGATACCATCTTCGACGAGATTCAGCTGCCGGGCGTATTTATGGCCTTTCGCACGCCGGCCATCGGCGAAAAGGATTTCTACGCAGTGAAAATGCTCGCCAAGGTCTTGTCGGAAGGGGAGAGTTCCCGCCTGAAGAAGTCGCTGGTGGATGAACAGCAACTGGCCGTGCAAACCAATAATGACGTGGAGGAACGGGAGGGCCCCAGCCTTGCCCTGGCCTTTGCCATCGGCAATGCCGGCGTGGCGCCTCATGTACTGGAAAAAGCGATGAAGGCCGAAATAGAAAAGGTGCAGCAGGAAGGCATCACCGAGGAGGAATTCCTGAAACTGCAAAATCAGGTGGAGAGCCAGTTCGTCAATCAGAACACGACCATTGCCGGCATCGCCGACAACCTGGCCACTTATGAGGTACTGTACGGCGATGCCAACCTGATCAACGAAGAACTCGGCCATTATCTGGCGGTGACGCGGGAAGATATCCAGAACGCCGCCAAAAAGTATTTCGTGGAAGACAACAGCGTGGTATTGTACTATTTGCCGAAGCCGAACCAGCCGTAAGGGAACAAGAGGTTATTGATTATAAAAGGCAACAATTCAGGTATTATTCCATTAATTGTGAATTTCTGCCAAAAAATGGCAGGAAATTATTTCATAAGGGTTAAAATTCGCTGTTCGCTGTTCGCTGTTCGCTGTTCGCTGTTCGGAGCGTTTCGAGCCAATACCGAACCTGCGAATACCGAATACCGAATCTTGGTTCTGGCTCCGCCAGGTTATGGTATTTTGGCCTGGCCTGATGCAGGCCCGGTTAAGCCTTAGAGATGTTTGGAGGCCGCAAAACCATAACACCGCAAAACCGCAATACCATAATACCTGACATAAGACTCTAACAGACAATGAGAACGATTAAACTGATCTTTGCCCTGATGTATACCTTCATTGCTTCAGGCCTGACGGCCCAGAGCGATGATTTTCGCCAGGCAGCGCCGGCGCCGGGGCCGCCTCCCGAGATACGGTTCGGCGAATATGAAGAATTCACCCTGGACAATGGCCTTAAAGTGGTGGTGGTGGAAAACCACAAGCTTCCGAGGCTGGCGTTTAACCTGCTGGTGGACGTGCCGCCCATCAGAGAGGGGGCATTCGCCGGCGCGGCAGGGCTGGCGGGCGACATGCTGGGCAGGGGGACGAAGAACCGCTCCAAGGCGGAGATCGACGCCGCCGTCGACTTTATCGGCGCCACCCTGAGCACCGACAAGGAGGGGGTGTCGGGCGCCTGCCTGTCCAAACACAAGGACAAGCTGCTGGAAGTGATGGCCGACGTGGCGCTGAATCCGGCATTTCCGGAAGAAGAGTTCGAAAAACTGAAAAAGCAGCGCCTCTCCCAGTTGTCTTACCAGAAGGACAACCCCAATATCATTGCGGGCAACCTGGCGCAGATGCTTCGGTTCGGGGAACACC
This sequence comes from Phaeodactylibacter sp., assembly GCA_024102975.1. Taxonomy (GTDB): domain Bacteria; phylum Bacteroidota; class Bacteroidia; order Chitinophagales; family Saprospiraceae; genus JACJXW01. The sequence continues at coordinate 9,624 of JAGFJD010000475.1, forward strand.
CCTACGGAGAAGTGCCTACCGAACAGAGCATTGAAGAGGTTACCGTCGGCCGGTGCAAGGCCTATTATGAAAACTACTTCCTGCCCAACGCTTCCTATCTGGCTATCATTGGCGACATCACGCCGCCGGAAGCCCGGAAAGTGGCAGAAAAGTACTTTGGGCAATGGAAAAAGGGCACCCTTGCCGAAGAGTCTTTCGAACGCCCCGGTCCTCCCTCCGGACCGGCCGTGGCCTTTGTGGACAAGCCCGGGGCGGTACAGTCCGTCATCGACATCACCTATCCGGTGGATCTCCGGCCGGGCACGGAGGACGTCATCGTTGGGAGCGTGCTCAACACGCTGCTGGGAAGCGGGGGGCTCAACAGCCGCCTGAACCTCAACATCCGGGAAGACAAAGGGTATTCCTACGGGGTGCAGTCCAGGCTCTCCTACGATGAACACGTCGGCTACTTCTCCGCCGGCGGCAGCGTGCGCAACGAGGTGACCGACAGCGCCATCGTGGAGTTCCTCTACGAGATGAACCGCCTGCGGGAAGAACTCGTCCCGGAAGAGGAACTGCAGGGCATCAAAAACTACATCACCGGGAACTTTGCGATCCTCATGGAGCGGCCGGAGACGGTGGCCCGCCTGGCGCTCAACACCGCCCGCTACCGGTTGCCGAAGGATTACTACGCCAACTACCTGAAAAACATGAATGCCGTCACGCCACAGCGGTTGCAGGAAGCGGCCAGGAAGTATCTCCTTCCCGGGCAGGCCTACATCGTAGTGGTGGGCAATAAGGCGGAAGTGGCAGACAAGCTGGGCCGGTTCGCCGGCGATGGGGCGGTCCGGTTTTTCAGCCCTTCCGGCAAGCCCGTCGCCGGCGTGGAGGAACCCCTGCCCGAGGGCCTGACGGCGCTGGATGTCGTGGAGAACTACCTGGCCGCTATCGGCGGCCGGGAGAAACTGGAAGCCGTTCAGGATGTGAGCCTTACCATGAACGCCACCATTCAGGGCATGCCCATGCAGGTGACCCTGCTGCGCAAAGTGCCGGGCAAGATGAACCTGAAAGTGGAAATGAACGGCATGACGGTCAGCGAAACCCGGTTTGACGGAGAACGGGGATGGGCCAGCGCCATGGGCCAGGCGCAAAAGCTGGAAGGGGAAGAGGCGGAAAGCCTGAAGGGGCAGGCCCTGATCTTTCCGGAGCTGGAATACAACAAAAAAGGTTATGAACTCACCCTCGACGGCATCGAGCCGCTGGAGGGCGGGCGGGCTTACCGAATCCTGGCCGCAGGCCCCGGCGGCGTTCAGTCGACATCCTATTTCGACGTGCAAACCGGCCTGAAGGTAAAAACCGTTTCCACTCAGGACGCCGGACAGGGCCCCGTTGAGGTATCCAGCGAATTCAGCGAATACAGCGACGTGGAAGGCATCCGTTTTCCCCACAAGGTGGTGGCTTCGGGAATGACGCCCTTCCCCCTGGCGATGGCAGTCGATTCGGTAAAAGTCAACAGCGGACTGGCGGATGAGCTCTTCAATGTGGAGGAGTAGGTATGCTGAGGGGGGAGGTGGTGATGTTGTTTGTTGTTTGTTGGTGTTGTTCTTTGTTTGTTACTTCCGTACCTTGGGCGGCTGAACCTGCAGGCAACAAATAACAGGCAACAAAATACAATCCATGATCCAGGTATTCGTAACCGGCGGCACTTTCGACAAGGAGTACAACTACATTTCCGGCAAATTGTACTTCAAGGATACCCATCTGCCCAGCATGTTTGAACTGGGAAGGTGTACTCTCGACATCGACCTGAAGACCCTCATGATGATCGACAGCCTGGAGATGCGGGAGGAAGACCGGGAGATCATCGCCTATAACTGCCGGCGGTGCCCTCATGACAAAATCCTGATCACGCACGGCACGGACCGCATCGTCGAAACGGCGGCCTATCTGGCCCAGCATCCCGTTGAAGGCAAGACCATTGTCCTGACCGGGGCGATGATCCCGTATGCTTTTGGCATGTCTTCCGACGGTTTTTTCAACCTGGGCAGTGCCCTGGCCTTTGTCCAGGCCCTCCCTCCGGGCGTATATGTGGCCATGAACGGGCGCCATTTTCACTGGGATAATGTAAAAAAGAACACCAAGACGGGGTTCTTCGAAGAAATCAACAACTGATGGAATATCTCGGGCTGCTCATCGAACTGCTTTTTCTCGCCATGGGCGTTTATATCTACCTTTTTTCTATTGGCCGCCTGCGTTCGGGCGACGCTAAGACGCAGGAACGCGCCGATGCTTTCCGCCGCCGCAACGCCGGCTGGATGCGTTTTGCCTCTCTCCTGCTCATCGCCCTCATGGTAGTCAATATCTACCTGCATGTTGCGCAGCTCATCCGGGGGCAATAATTATTCCCGCCCAAAGTGTAACCATTGAAGATTCCGCGTTATGGTAAATGAGTGCCTGCGAAGGGAGCAAAAAACGGCGAACCGGGGTTCGGTGTAATACTCCGTTGAAAAAATCGTTATTCCTTTCGTACCTTCGGCCATGCCGGAGAGGATGGGTTCATGGGTGCATGGTTTTATGGGGTGCCATGAATCCACAAAACAGTGAACCGTTGAAACAGTGAATTCAATAAATTTCTTAATATTGCAATGCAAAAATCCTAATTCATTATAATCCTGAAAATCACATCTATCCAAATATGAAAAGAAGCATTCTGATCTTATTCGGCATTTTCTCCCTGAGTTCCTTTTCTCCTGTCCTGGCACAAGAAGATTTCTACGATGTGAATACCATCCAGGAGATAAAGATTACTTTCGAACAGGATAACTGGCGTTACGCGCTGGATTCCCTTCGTTTCAACGGCGAAGGCCTGCTGCTGGGGTCTATTGAGATCAACGGCCAGCGATTCAATGACATCGGCGTGCGCTATCGGGGCAGCCGGTCTTTTCAGCCAGGCAATACGCGCAACAGCCTGTACATCAAGCTTAATTTTATCGACAAGGAACAAAACTACCAGGGGCAACAGACCGTGAAGCTTTCCAGCGCCCTGCGCGACCCGAGCATGGTCCGGGAAGTACTGGGATACGAAATCGCCCGCAAATACATGCCGGCGCCCCGCGCCAACTACACCCGGGTGATCGTCAACGGGGAGTACTACGGCCTGTTCGTCAACGTAGAGCCGATCGACGACGCCTTCCTGTCCCAACATTTCAGCAACAGCAAAGGGACCTTCCTGCAGTGCGCGCCCAACCTGGTGGAAGAAGAACCACAGGGCTGTAAAAGCGACGTATTCGGCTCACTTCAGTACGACAACAGCGCCAAGTGCTACCTCCACAATTTCGTGCTGCTTTCCGAATCCGGATGGGACGACCTCATAGAGCTGACCTACGTCCTCAATCAAAAACCGGACGAAGTAAGCCGCGTGCTGGATGTGGACCGGACCCTGTGGATGCTCGCCTACAACAACCTGCTGGTGAACCTGAGCAGTTACACCGGCCGCTACAGCGAAAATTACTACCTCTATAAGGATGATCAGGGCCACTTCGTGCCCATACTCTATGACCTCAACCTCTGTTTCGGCAGCTATAAGAATACCGGCGTAGGTTCTGACCTCAAGCTCAAGGAGCTATCGGAGATGGATCCTCTGCTCCATAAGGACAATCCCGTCAAGCCTCTGATCAGCCGCCTGCTGAGCAACGAAGAATACCAGAAGGTCTACCTGGCCCATATGCGGACCATGATGAACGACAACTTCCGCCGAGGTCAGTATGCCGAGCGCGCCAAAGAACTGCAGGACCTGATCCGCAAGGCGTTCGAAGAAGACCCCAACCGCTACTACAGCATGGAAGACTTCAACGCCAGCCTGACCGAGACAATCGGCAAGCGCAGCCGCATCCCCGGCCTGAAGGAACTGATGGATCCCCGCACGGAATTTCTCAAAGAGAACCCGATGCTGTCGGTTGTCCCGCCTGAAGTGAGCGATGTGACGGTTACGCGCCGCGAGCGCTTTTCCTCCGAAAAGGTAACGGATTTCAAGATTCAGGCCCGCATCGATAAGTTTCCCAAGAGCGTGGTGCTGTACTACCGGTTTGACCCCTCCATGCCTTTCAGCAAGGCCGAAATGCGGGATGACGGGCTGCATAACGACGGGGAAGCGGAAGATAACGTCTTCGGAGCGGTAGTTAAACCTCAGAACGGCAGCAATACCCTCGAGTATTTCATCTTTGCCGAAAATGCCAAAGCGGTTGCCTTTGACCCGCCGCGTTACATGTACGAACAGTATACCGCCAGCCTGGAGGAGTTGAACAATTGAGGCCGGGCAGGGGTTGTCCGGGATCAGGTTCCTCCTCGTGGTGATCTCATGGCCGGGCGCCAGTGTTCGTTAAGGGTTATTGCTCCAGGCAGCTGGCCGCCGGCAATAACCCTTAACCGCAGGCGGGCCCCGGGTTGAGGTTATAAAACCGGCCAACAACTCTGCTCCCGGCGCACGGATGATTGCGAAGGCCCGCAGCTGGCAAGCCCGGGGCCTTCGCAATTTTGCGTTTAGAAATTTATACTTATGACACGCTATCTGTCCCTGATGATTGCCTTTTTTGCCCTGAACACGCTTCTGGCGCAGGAGAAGCAGGAAGGGTTGTTCGAGGTCGGCAAAGTCAAAGAACTCCGCCTCTTTTTTGAGCAGGACAACTGGGATTACCTGCTCGATTCCCTCAAGCAAAGCGGGGACGAACGGCGCCTGGTGGGCGACGCCGCCTTTGAGGGCAAAATTTACAAAGGAGTAGGGGTGCGGTACAAAGGCAACAGCTCCTATTTCGCCGTCAGCAAGGGCGGCTCTTCCAAGCTCCCCTTCAACATTGATTTCAACCATACGGATAAGGACCAGAAGCTGCCCGGCGGAGTAGACAAGATCAAACTGAGCAATGTTTTCCGGGACCCCTCCTTTATCCGGGAAGTGCTTTCCTACGAGATCGCCCGCCGCTACATGCCGGCTTCCCGCGCCAACTTCGTGGAGCTGTTCGTCAATGACGCATACCTGGGCCTGTACAACAGCACCGAGTCGGTAGAAGATGAATTCCTGGAACGGTACTTCAAAGACGACGACGGCATCCTGTTCAAGTGCGACCCCATCTGGGGGTATAAAGAACAACCCGATTGCCCCCAGGGCGATAAGGCATCCCTGCAATACCTCGGCCCGGACAGCGCCTGCTACCGGGGCCTGTATGAGGTCAAATCCGATTTCGGGTGGCAGAAGCTGATCGACCTGACGAAGATACTCAACCAGGAGCCGGAAAAGCTGGATTCTATCTTCAACATCGACCAGGCGCTGTGGATGCTGGCTTTCAATATGGTATTGGTCAACCTCGACAGCTACACCGGCCGCTTTTGCCACAATTACTATCTCTACCGGGACCACGAGGGCGTCTTTCATCCCATCGTCTGGGATATGAACCTTTCCTTCGGCGGCTTCCGCTACGATGGATCCAAGGGCAGCCCGCTGACCAATGAAGAGATGCAGACCCTCAGCCCTTTTACTCACTATAAGGAGAAGAACGAAAAGCGCCCCCTGATCACCCAGCTCCTGTCGGACAACCTGTACCGGAAAATGTACGTGGCCCATATCCGGACCATCCTCAACGATTATTTTGTCGACAGCACCTACCTGCGGCGGGCCGAAGAAATCCAGAAGCTCATCACTCCTTACGTCAAGAGAGATTCCAACCGCCTGTACGAGTATGAAACTTTCGAAAAAAACCTCTACGAGACGGCAAAAGCCGATAAGACAAGCATCATCGGCCTGGCCGAACTGATGGAACCCCGTGCCCGGTACCTGAAGGAACACCCCCTGGTGAGCAAGGAACCCCCTTTGGTCGCGGAAGTGAAGCACATCGATTACGACGATATCGTTGCCGTCAACGCTCAGCTGGAAGGGGCGGAAGCCTGCTGGCTGTTCTACCGCTACGGCCGGCTCGGCCCCTGGAAAAAACTGGAAATGTTTGACGACAGCGGCCACGACGACGAAATGGCCGGCGATGGCCTGTGGGGCGCTACGATCACAAAGGACAAGGGAAAAAATAAGCCCATTCAGTATTTTGTCGTAGCCGAAAACCAGTACACCGCCGCCCTGAGCCCGGAGCGCGCATCCTTTGAAGTCTATTCCACCGAAGACGAGACCAGCGTCGCCAAAAAAGCTTTCGAGTAAATGCCTCTCATCGAACGCTCTTCCTATACCCGGCCACCTTTTTATCAGTTCAACGGCCACCTGCAAACCGTCCTGCCGGCGATCCTGCGCAAGATAGAGGCCCCCTACGAGCGGGAACGCATCACCCTGCCCGACGACGACTTCCTCGACCTGGACTGGATCGACAGCGGCAGCCGCCGCCTGGCCATCCTGACCCACGGCCTGGAGGGCAACTCCGATCGCCATTATATGAAGGGCATGGCCAGCATCTTCTCAGAACGGGGGTGGGATGTGCTGGCCTGGAACTGCCGCTCCTGCAGCGGCGAGATGAACCGCCGGCTGCGGATGTACAACCACGGAGATATCGAGGACATTGGCGCCGTGATCCGGCATGCTTTGGCCACCAAAGATTACGAGCAGGTTGTGCTTATCGGCTTCAGCATGGGCGGCAGCATCCTGATGAAATACCTGGGCGTGCACGGCAAAGATGCCCCGAAGCCCATCCGCTGCGGCGTGGCCTTCTCCGCCCCCTGTGACTTGCAGGCCAGCGTCGACGCGCTGGAACTGCCCGGCAACGCTTTCTACAAACGCCGCTTCTTCACCAGCCTCCGGGCAAAAATAGAAACCAAGGCCAAACAGTTTCCCGACGCTGTCGACCTCGGTAAATTCGAGGAAATCCGCGAATGGCGCGACTTCGACAATTTCTTCTCCGCCCCCATCAACGGCTATGAGGATGCTGAGGACTTCTACCGGCAGGCCTCTGCCCGGAACTTTATGGCGGGGACGGATCGCCCTGTCCTGCTGGTCAACGCCGTCAATGACCCCATCCTGCCGCCGGAATGCTCCCCGGTAAGCCTGTGTGAACAACACGATAAGATTTTTCTGGAGATGCCGCAGAAAGGCGGGCATGTGGGCTTTACCCTGCCCCGGGCCGGCTACGCCTGGTCGGAGTACCGGGCCCTGGAGTGGTGTGAGGGGAGGGGGTAGGAGGGGGATGGGCGGATGGAGCTATATGGTTATATTGTTGGCCGAAGTCAGGGTGAAAACAGCGTCCGGTTGTTCAGCCGGATAAAAATTGCAATAGCCCCAATCGTTATTTTTATAATGATAATATTTATAATCATCCCCCCCCTCTCCCCCTCTCCCCCTCTCCCCCCCCCTCTCCCCACCCCC